>CAMLLF010000146.1 GCA_946480705.1 uncultured Lysobacteraceae bacterium
TCAACAACGACGGGATCACGCTGTTCAACGATCCGGACTACAAGGGCGCGCGCAAGTCGTTCGAACTCGGCACCTACGAGCGCTTCTCGCAGCTGTCGATCGGCAACGATCAGCTGAGCTCGATCTCGATCGCCGACGGCCTCATGGTCACGCTGTACGAACACGGTCTGAAAGCCGGCGCCTCGATCGTGCTGACGTCCGACACGCCGAAGCTGTCCACGTACAACTTCGACAACCGCGTTTCGAGCATGGTCGTCAGCGTGCAGGGCGCCGCGGTGTACGAGCACAGCGACTACACCGGCCGCATGCAGATCCTGCGGCCGGGCAGCTACAACCTGTCCGATCTCAATCTCGACAACGACAGCATCAGCTCGCTGCGCGTCGGCAGCGGCTACAGGATCACGCTGCACGAACACTCGAACTTCGGCGGCGACGACCGGACGTATACGGCGGACGCGTCGAGCCTCGGCGGCTTCAACGACGAGGCGAGCAGCATCGAGGTCAGCGTGCAGTAGTGCGCGATGCGAAACGTTCCGCGATGGCCCGCCAGCGAGCCGGCTGAACGAAAACCTCCGGCGAACGCCGGGGGTTTTCGCGTTCCCATAGCAATCCGCGCGACGCGTCTTTGACCAGAGTTCGACAAGCGTCCTAGGATCGGTGATCCCCCCGAAAACTCCGGATGCCGCCTTTGCCGACGTTCTCCGATCCACATTCCGTCGTCGGCTACGCCGACCGTCCCGCCCGGCAGGTGCCCGGCTTTCACGCCCTGCAGCAGATGACGCGACTGCTGCTCGCCGAGGCCGTTCCGCACGATGGCCAGGTGCTCGTGCTCGGCGCCGGTGGCGGACTCGAACTGAAGGTGTTTGCCGAAGCACAGCCGGAATGGCGCCTCGTCGGCGTCGATCCGTCACACGACATGCTGAAGCTCGCCACGGCGACGCTCGGCGCGCTCGCGCCGCGCGCCGAACTCATCGAAGGCTATATCGCCAGCGCGCCATCAGGGCCGTTCGACGGCGCGACCTGTCTGCTGACGCTGCACTTTCTCGATCCCGACGAGCGCCGGCGCACCCTCGTCGAACTGCGGCGCCGCCTGAAACCCGGCGCGCCGCTCGTCGTCGCACACCATAGTTTTCCGCAGGCCGCCGGCGACAAGGAACGCTGGCTCCATCGCTATGCGGCGTTTTCGGCAGCCTCCGGACTATCCGGTGCCAATGCGAAGAACGCCATCGAAGCGATGAGCGCACGACTGCCGTCGCTCGATCCCGCCACCGACGAAGCGCTGCTGCGCGAAGCCGGCTACGAGCGCATCGAACTGTTCTACGCGGCATTCACGTTCAGAGGATGGGTCGCATACAACCCGACGTAGGGCGCAATGAGCGCAGCGCATTGCGCCAGCCCCCATCGCGCGGGCGACTCGCGAGAATGCCCTTCGGTTATTGCCATGCGGCGCAATGCCCTTCGGTTGTTGCTGTGCGGCGCAATGCCCTTCGGTTGTTGCGCCCTACGGACCGGTGCCACGGTCGGAGGATGGTGGCGTACAACCTGACGCGGGACGCGACCCGTGGTCGACGCAAAAGGCACCGGGCGCAGCGTCTGTCAGCGAAACGCGACGCGAATCCGACGCACGTCGTTCGTGCCGGCCCCGTTCTCCAGTACGTCGATGCGTTCGACGCCATCCTGCAGGCGCAGCCAGTCGTCGACATGCGTGCGCATTTGTGAATCTCCGCCTTCGATACCGATATCGATGACCGCTGCGGCGCAGTCGCCATCCGTGTCGGACAGAGGCGCTGTCGGCACGGCGAACCGGGTGATTTTCATGGCGGGTGAAATGCGTGCGAGCAACTGCTTGGAGAATCGTGCCAGGCGCAGCGGCCGGTCGGCGCACATCATTGCGCGGTAAGTCGGTGCGCGTGTCGACGGCGGCAAGTCGGCTGGCGTCGGCGGAGTCGCCGCTTCGCGAGCGAGCGGTTCGAAACGCGAGTAATCGGCAATGCGATTCTTGCGCAGGGCACGAGGCAAGGGCAGCGCAGTCCTTCGATAGGCGAGATGCCTGACGAGCAGCGCTCCCGTGCTGTCGTGCGCAAGCCAGACTTCGTGGTTCAGCGTGTAGACGTTGCTGCCGTCCTTGTGAGAAGGCTCGACCGAGACGGATACCAGCGCCCAATGATCGTCGCATCGTTGCGCAGCGTAGTGCGCGTTCAGCGGGCCGGGCGGGCCCAGGTCGGCAAAGGCTGCGAGATAGGCACCGATGTCGCTCATCGCGTTCTTGCGGGGATATGTCTTCGTGAGCATCTGCTCGCGCCAGCGCACATAGCGTCGCGGATCGACCTCTTCCAATTTCTTTGCGAACGACAACAGCGGCGCACGCGGTACGACCCACCAGGCCTCGGTTCCGCCCGATCCTCGTACGAACGTCACGACGAGCGGAAGCCCATGGAGGTTCGGCGGCTCGAACATCGACAGCGCAGGACTTGCCGGCGTGCCCAGTAGGTCGAACGTACCCTCGAGCGACGGGCACTCGTCGCTGCGTGCGCGCGGATCCGCGGCCGGCACGGCCTGGAAACCATCAGGAGCGCTCGAGCACGCGCAGAGTGCCGCCAGTGCGAGAGCCGGTAGTGCGCGGCGCATGCGCGCGACGGCACGCGCAAGCGCCGCCGCCGGGCGGCTTGCCCGCCGCGAAGAAAAGGTCGGGGTCATCGTCGGGCGAGTCTATCCGAACGCCGGAAAGCGGGCTCGCATTTGCAAGGCCCTGGTCAGTACCAGAAACATGCACGCGTGCTCGTGAGACCCGCCGGCGGCGCGCGCGTAAGCGAGGCCGGAACGTAGGACGCGACGAGCGCCCGACGCGGGTCGTTAGTCGCGGAGAATCGTGTGGGCTCCGACGAATGCCAGGTCGCCATTGTGGAAAAAGAACGTCGCGCAGAGTCCTGCAATCGATTCGAACCGATAAGTGGCGGCAAAGCCCGCGCAACGCGGTTCGTCCGTGCGCACGCTACGCCCGTGTGCCGCCGATGCGAAAGAGCACGTAGGGCGCAACAAGCGCAGCGCATTGCGCCATCGCAACGGCGGACGCGCCCGCAACGCGTCAACGCGAACCGCCTCCTTTCGTGAAGAACGCCCTCATCAGCGCCGCACACTCGGCTGCATGCGTTTCGAGCAGAAAATGCGGGCCGTCGAGGATATGCGCCTCCATGCGCGGCAGCGCGTTCATCCACGACAGCGTCTCGGCGAGGTCGAAGAAGATGTCGTGGCGTCCCCAGAGCAGCAGCGCCGGGGGTTGCCAGCGTTCGAGGTAGGCGGCGATTTCCGCAAATCGCGCCACATGGCTGCGGTAGTCGAGCAGCAGCGCGCGCTGCGTGTCGAGCCGGCCGGGACGCAGCAGGTTCTGCCAGTCCTGTTCCCACCGCTGCGCATCGATGCGCGCGGCGATGTCCGGCGGCAGTCCGCCCACATATTGGTCGCGCGTTCCGGCGAAGGTGAGGTGCGCGGTTGCCGCGCTTTCGCGTTCCGGCGTCGGGTCGTCCCAGTAGTTTCGCGTTGCCGTCCACGACGGTCCCATGCCGCTTTCGTGCGCATTCGCATTCTGGACGACGAGGCTTCGAATACGTTCCGGCGCGCGTGTCGCGAGATGGAGTCCGACCGCGGCGCCATGGTCGTGGAGATACAGGTGAAAAGCGTCCACGCCCAGTCGCGCGAGCAGTTCCTCGGTGAGGTCGGCGAAACGCGCGAACGACGGATTTTCGATCGGCGCGGAGTCTCCGGATCCCGGCATGTCGGGTGCGATCACGAAGCAGTCGCGCGCGAGCGCGTCGATCACATTGCGGAACGACAGCGACGAACTCGGAAAACCGTGAATCAGCAGCAGCGCCGGGTTGGTTCGAGCACCCGCCGTACGCACCGCGAGCGCGCATCCGGCGACCTCGATTTGCGCCAGTTGCGGAGTATCCATGGCATCGGCCTCATCGATCGAATGGCAAGCTGAGCGGAGCGGAACGAATCGTCCGAACGATTCTTCGGCGTTGCGGCGAACGAGGCAACAGGCAACGGGGTCGGGTTGAATTACGTGCGGTAACTGAACCCGACCCCGCCCGGGGCTTTTCGGAGGTATTACGGTGTGTAGCTGCCCGTCAGCGACACGCCCGAGAACGTCGAGTAGGCGCGCAGCATCACGAAGTACGTGCCGGCCTGCACGTTCGCGATCGTGCATGTCTCGGCGTTGCCGCCGATATACGGGCGGCAGTCGTAGCTCGAGGTCGTCGGCGCCGAGCCGAACTTGACGAAGAGATCCGCGTCGCCCGTGCCGCCGGAGGTGACGAAGGTCAGGTTCGTCGCGCCGGCGGGAACGACGAGCCGGTAGGTCTGCGTCTGCAGGCCCATGCCGGCCGACAGTCCGGTCACGGCGACGCCGTTGCAGAGGATCGTGCCGCCGCAGCCGCCCGAGAAGACTTCGACCGGCAGCGTCTTGGTCTGGATCGCGCCGCCGTTGTCCGTCACGGTCAGCGACACGGTGTACGTGCCGGGAATCGAATAGGTCTTGCTCGGATTCGCCGCGGTCGACGACGTGCCGTCTCCGAAGTTCCAGGCGTGCGAAGCGATCGAGCCGTCCTTGTCGAACGACGTGTCGGTGAACGTCGCCGTCAGTCCATTCGTCGCGAACGTGAAATTCGCAGTGGGCACGATGTTCGAGCCGCTGCCGGTCGTGTAGCTGCCGGTCAGCGAAACGCCGGAGAACGCCGAGAACGCGCGCAGCACGACGTAGTACGTGCCGGTCTGCGCAGTCGCGATGTTGCAGGTTTCCGCGTTGCCGCCGACATAAGGACGGCAGTCATAGCTCGACGTCGTCGGCGCGGAACCGAACTTGACGTAGAGGTCCGCATCGCCCGTGCCGCCGCTCGTGACGAACCGCAGGTTCGATGCGCCGGCCGGAACGACGAGCGTATACGTCGCCGTCGCGCCGCCCGCAGCGGCCGACAGGCCGGTCGCGGCGACGCCGTTGCACAGCACGGTACCGTCGCAACCGTTCGAGGCGATCGTGACCGACGAGGTCTTCGTATGTGTCGCTCCGCGGTCGTCCGTCACGGTCAGCGAAACGCTGTACGTCCCCGAGGCCGCATACATCTTGCTCGGACTTGTCGCGGTCGACGTCGTGCCGTCGCCGAAATTCCACGCGCGCGAAACGATGCTGCCGTCGCTGTCGCTCGAGCTGTCCGTGAACACCGCGGCGAAGCCGTTCGTCACGAAGCCGAAGTTTGCGGTCGGTGCGGCATTCGGCGCGGCGACGGTGACCCATTTCGAGATCGAGTTCGCCGTGCCGGCGTTGTCCGTGACGGTCAGCAGGACGCTGTACGTGCCGCTGCTCGCGTAGGTTTTCACCGGGTTCGCGGCCGTCGACGTCGTGCCGTCGCCGAAGGTCCAGAAGCGAGACGCGATCGTGCCGTCCGGATCGTTCGACGCGTCGGTGAACGTTGCGGTCAGATGCGTCGCCGCGAACGAGAAGTTTGCGGCCGGCGGCTGGTTGCCGGTGGCCGGGCCGTAGAGTTCGGCCGTCGCGAGCGGGCCGGATCCGCCGGCAAAAAGCACATTTCCATTATTCAGCAAGGTGGCGGAGAAGAACCGCGTGCGCGAGGCGTTCAGCGAGCCGGCGCTCGACCAGGTGCCGGACGCGGCGTCATAGCGTTCCACGCTGCTGGTCACCGTCGTGTTTGTGTAGCCGCCGCCGACGAGCACGTTGCCGTCCGCGAGCGCCACGGCCGTATGACCGGAGCGCGGTCCCGCGAGGGCGCCTGTCGCCGAGAACGTCTGCGTCGCCGGATCGAACAGCTCGGCGCCGCTCAGCTTGCCCGTGCTGTTTTGTCCGCCGGCAATCAGGATGCGGCCGTCGGCGAGCGGCGTAGCCGATGCGGAGTGGCGTGCCGTCAGCATCGAACCCGTGGCGCTCCACGTATTCGTCGCGGGATCCCAGATGTCCGCGCTCGCGAGGATCGTGTTCGAGCTGTCCTGGCCGCCGGCCAGCAGCACCCGGCCGTCCGGCAGCAGCGCGGCGGCTGAACCCGAACGCGTCGTGCTCAGCGGAATGGCCTGGCTGAACATGCCGGAGGGCGGATGGAAGACCTGCGAGTTGTTCGAGTTCAGGACGAGCACGTTGCCGTCGAGCAGCGTGATGGTGGTCAGGCGGGCCGAGGATGTGTTGCCGGTCAGCGAGCCCGCCGCCATGCTCCAGCTCGCGCTGGCCGGATCGTAGATTTCCGCGTTGCCGAGGAACAGGCTGCCCGACGTGGTCTGGCGCACGCCGCCGACGAAGAGAATGCGTCCGTCGGCGAGCGTGGCGACGCTGCCCGGGCTGCGTGCCTCGATGAGCGGCGAGGCCGGCGTGAACGTGCCGCTGGCGGGATCGTAGATTTCGACGCTGGCGGTGCTGGGGCCGCCGGTCGAGTAGCCGCCGGCGACGAGCACGCGGCCATCGGGAAGTCTTGCCGCGCCGTGTTCGGAGCGCGGGGTCGACATCGACCCGGTCGACTCCAGCGCGTTTGCGGCCGGAGCGACGGACAGCAGCGGCAGTATCGCGGAAAGACACTGCAGCGCGAACGTGCGTGGGTATCGGAAGGAACAGTGCATGGTTGTCGTCTTCTCGGGAGTGTTGTTGGACAGGTGGGGCGGAACGCAGCGTAATGACCGGAACGGTCGGAAATGAGGCAGGACGATGCGCGCAGTCGGCGCGCCGTCGTGCGTGTCGGGGCCGCCGGCGGGGCGGCATCTTTTCCTCGGATACAGGGAAAACCGGTAGAAAAAAGCGGCCGCGTCGAGAGCCGGGCCGGGTTCATTTCGTGTGGCGGAACGCAAGGCTCCGATTCGTCGAGGCGGTACTCGACGCAGCGAACGGATGGAGTCGACCATCGGGCGGTTGTCGATTTGAATGCGGTTCTGCTTCTTCCTTGAGGCATGACGGTCGCGTTTCGGCTCGTCGTGTCGTGATCGGTGTTGCCGCGATGTCGGCAGCTGCCGCGTGCGAAGAGCATGCGCCTGGGGCATCTCACACCGCGCGACGGAGCGGGAAGGGTGGCGACGTCCTCCGGGTCGTGTGCGCGAGCTTGACGAACGAGATCGCGATATCCCTACCGGCGCAGCCGGCATGCCGGAGAACGGCGCCGGTCCGGCAGGCGTCCTGCGCTGCGTTGGCATCGTGAATCCTCGGAAGCGAGCTGGGTCTCCGCGCCGGCCGTTCCGGCGCAGTGCTGCCGTCAGGTCCCTGACGACAACCCGGTGCGGCGATGATCACGCGCGTCGGACGCGGCCGGACGTGACATGAACCAGGCCTCGTTGCAGGTGCTCCCGGCGGCGTTGCCGGCGCAATGTGCTGCGCCCCGTTGCGCCGGCGGTTGATCAGGAACGCATCATGCCGACGTGGCGCGGCGGGGGCGGCGTGCACTATCGCGTTCGCAAACGGACGGCCGGTTTCGAGCATCGTTCTTCGACGTCGTCACGATTGAACTTCCGTTCCTACATTCGCCGACGAATTTCTTGAACTCGATAGCCAGCCGCCGCCGCTACGGAATCGTCTTCGCTCGTAGTGCCGGCGACGTGACGAAGCACCTGCTCGCGTTCTGACTCGATCAGAAACCGCTCCGTATCAACGTGAATCCGATGCCTTATGTCACGGAACGCAACGTAGCGGATCCCGCCGGCGCCGTTCCCGCACCGCGAACAAACGCTGCCATCGGCTCGGCTGACGCGCTTGGCGATGCCGTGACATGCCCGCAGGAAAATCTAGATGAATGCATCCGGTTCTTGTCGATCGATGCATCGGTTCCTCGGCAATTTAAAAAAGATTTGCCGGGTTTTTGAACGCTTTGTTACTGATGTCCAGTGCCCGCCGTACGCCTGGCACCAGCTCGGCTCCTCACCGCTGACCGGTTGCGGGACATGTTTTCCACGTGACCGGCTCGACGGCTCTGCCATTCGTCTTTCGCACGATGAATACCGCACTACGGAGGAGTCGTGCGTCCGCTTCCTCTTGTCTGCTGAAGAGTCAATCCAACTCAGGGGTTCTGCATGAGAAACGCTTCAATCATCACGCTCACATCGGCGATCGGTTTCGCGCTGATGGGGGTAGGAATCCAAAGTTCTGCGCCCGCTC
>CAMLLF010000147.1 GCA_946480705.1 uncultured Lysobacteraceae bacterium
CCCAGTTGTCCTGGAAACCGAAGCTCTGTATGCCGTCGATGAAATAGTCGACCGGGTTGTCGGTGCCGCCGTTGCAGGTGATGGTGGCCGGATCGAAACCGTTGCAGATGCGCGGATTGTGCAAGGTGCGGCCGCCGGGACTCTGCAGCACGAAGCCGCTCGAGCCGAGGATCAGGCCCGTCGTGTACGGATTCGTCAGCGTGTTCACGTCGAGGCCGAAATCCGCGAACAGCGCTTCGGGAATCACGAACTGATACTTCATGTTCGATTCGCGCGCGGTCTTCTTGTCGTCGGTGTACCTCAGGCCGGCCATCACGCGAAACGCGTCGCTGACCTTGAACGTGAAGTCCGCATAGGCCGCGTTGGAGCGCACGCGCGAATCGTCGCCGCGGTTCTCGCCGCCGAGACCGTCCTGCCACGCGCAGATGGTGCCGGGCTGCCACCAGTCGCAGTCGCCGAAATAGCCGTTGCCGACGTCCCAGGACAGGTAGTCGTATTTCTCGCCGAAGAAAAAGCCGCCGGCGGACCAGATCAGGTGATCGGTCTCGCCGTGGAAGCGCAGCTCGTTGATGCTCGAACTCGACTGCTCGGCCTGGAAGAACGTGTCGTTCCAGCGCAGGCGCTCGGGATTGTGGTACGCCTCGACCTCACTGCCGGGATAGCGGAAACCGAGCTGCCATTCGCGCGAGGCATTGCGATTGTAGAAGTCGTATTCGCGGTAGGAACCGTTGTATTCGAGCGCGAACGCGCCGAAGTCGTAGGTCAGCGTCGCCGCGATGCCCTTGATGTCGTTGTCGGTCTCGCCCTGCGTGCGGAAGTACTGCGTGTACGGATCGTCGATGTCGTCGATGTCGTAGCCGGCCGCGAGCGCGCGGTTCGCGAACACGCCGGGATCGCCGGTGCCGTCCTCGGCAACGCGGTCGATCATGACGTTCGCGCTGAACTGCTCGTTCGGCTGCCACAGCAGCGACACGCGCGCGGCCTGGTTGTCGACCGCGCCGGGCGGCTCGAAGCCTGCGGGGTACGCATTGCTGTAGTAGGAATCGTGCGTTTCGGAGAACAGCGCGGCGCGCAGCGCGACCGTGTCGCCGAGCGGCACGTTGATGACGCCTTCCTGCGTGCGCGCGTCGTAGTCGCCGAAACCGATCTTGACGTTGCCGTTGAACGCGCCGAGTTCGGGCTGGTTCGGAATGATGTTGATCGCACCGCCGGTCGCGTTGCGGCCGCGTACTGTGCCCTGCGGCCCCTTGTTCACCTCGATGCGCTCGACGTCGAAGAACATCGGGCCGATCGAGCGCGGGCGCGGCAGGTAGATGCCGTTGTAGTACGTCGCGACGGACGGATCGGACGAGAAGTCCGAATCGGCCGCGCCGATGCCGCGCAGGAAGATCTCGTACTTGCCTTCCTGGCGCGTGATCTGCAGTCCCGGCACGGCCGTCTGCAGGTTCGTGAAATCGGTATTGATGCCGAGCTTCTCGACGAGCTCGCCGCTGAAGCTCTGAATCGTGCCGGCGTATTCCTGGATGCTCTGCACGCGACGGTTGGCCGTGACGTTGACGCTCTCGAGCACTTCGGCGTCGGCGGACTCGCTCGCCGCCGCGTCGGTCCCGCTTGCGGTGTCGGCGGCGGCCGCGGCGCTGTGCAGCGCGGCAAGCATGGCGACGGTCAGCAGGTTCTTCTTCAAACGCATATCCCCTCCCCGGTCGGCGTCGGACGCCGCGTATTGCAACGATGGCGGCGGATCGTAAGACGCGCGCCGCGCCGCGCCCACGGCATTGCATACGTATTCATTGCGATGCCGGTCACGCGGCGCCGAGACGGCGGCGCCGTGTACATCGTGTGCAATCGCAACATGCAGCGCCGGCGTTCCGGCGGTCCGTCGACACGCGAAGCCGCCGCCGACGATGCGGCAATGCGCCAATGTCGCGACGCGCGCACGACGTCGCGGCGAAAGCCGGTGCCGGCGCGTGCGCGATGAATACGATTGCAATGCCGCGAGCGGCGGCGGTCCGCGCCGCTATGCTGCGCGCCGAACCCGTCAGGGCAGCCAGCAAGGCATCGGACGCGCAGCAATGAGTCGAACTCCGTGGTGGCGCGGCGCCGTCATCTATCAGGTCTATCCGCGCAGCTTCCAGGACGCGAACGGCGACGGCGTCGGCGACCTGCCGGGCCTGCTCGCGCGCCTGGACTACATCGCGAGCCTCGGCGTCGACGCGATCTGGATCTCGCCGTTCTTCAAGTCGCCGATGCACGACTTCGGCTACGACATTGCCGATTACCGCGCGGTCGATCCGCTGTTCGGCACGCTCGACGACTTCGATCGCGTGCTCGCACGCGCACATGCGCTCGGACTCAAGGTGATGATCGACCAGGTGCTCAGCCACACCTCGATCGAACACGCGTGGTTCAGGCAGAGCCGCGAGAGCCGCGACAACGAGAAAGCCGACTGGTACGTCTGGGCCGACGCGCGCGCCGACGGCGCGCCGCCGAACAACTGGCTGTCGATCTTCGGCGGCGGCGCCTGGCAATGGGAGCCGCGCCGGCGCCAGTACTACCTGCACAATTTCCTGACCACCCAGCCCGATCTCAACTTCCACCATCCCGACGTGCAGCAGGCCGCGCTCGACAACGTGCAGTTCTGGCTGGACCGCGGCGTGGACGGGCTGCGGCTCGATGCGATCAACTTCTGTTTTCACGACAGGCTGCTGCGCGACAACCCGCCCAAGCCCGCGGAGCAGCGCGTCGGCCGCGGCTTCAGCGCCGACAACCCCTACGCGTATCAATTTCACTATTACAACAATACCCAGCCGGAAAACCTCGCCTTTCTCGAACGCCTGCGTGCGCTGCTCGACCGCTATCCGGACGCCGTCGCGCTCGGCGAGATCTCGGCCGAGGATTCGCTCGCAACGACGGCCGAGTACACGCGCGACGGCCGCCTGCACATGGGCTACAGCTTCGAACTGCTGACCGACGACGGTTCGGCCGGCTACGTGCGCACGACGGTCGAACGGCTCGAAGCGCAGATGCGCGAAGGCTGGCCCTGCTGGGCCGTGTCGAACCACGACGTGCAGCGCGTCGTCACGCGCTGGGGCGGCGCATCGCCGCCGCCCGATCTGGCACTGCAGCTGCTGATGCTGGTCTGCTGCCTGCGCGGAACGGCCTGCGTCTATCAGGGCGAGGAACTCGGCCTGCCCGAAGCCGACCTGCCGTTCGACGCGATCCGCGATCCTTACGGCATCGCGTTCTGGCCGGATTTCAAAGGCCGCGACGGCTGCCGCACGCCGATGCCCTGGGACGATTCGGAGAATGCCGGATTCTCGGACGCCGCGCCGTGGCTGCCGATACCGGCGGCGCATGCGCGCCTCGCCGTTGCTGCGCAAGCGCGCGATGCGAATTCGACGCTGCAGCACGTGCGCCGGTTCCTCGCGTGGCGCCGCCGACAGCCGGCGCTCGTGCGCGGCGAGATCGCGTTTCTCGACGTGCCGGAACCCGTGCTCGCGTTCCGGCGGCGGTCGCCGGAGCAGACCCTGCTGGTCGCGTTCAATCTTTCGGATACGGTACAGCGCGTCGCCTTGCCGCTGGCACGCGCCCCGCGTTCCGCAATGGCGTCCGACGACGGCGACTCGCGCTGGAACGCCGGCGATCTGCTGCTCGCGCCGCGCGGGCGGTGGTTCGCGCTGGCCTGAAGCGACCGTCGGAGCGCGACAGCGACACATTCCTGCGCGGCGCGCCGTAGCGCACCGCAAGTACGTCGCGTTCGTTCGGCCCCTCACTTTCGACAGGGTTCGCACCTGTCTTTCGACAGGTCGTGGCGCGCCCGCACAGGGTTTCGCGTAGTTCCTGCCCCGAGGAGACGCTGGGTCGCCTCGGGTCGCGCCGGAATGGCCGCGGTCACACTCGTGAACAGAGGGAATCATGAAAGTGTTCAGGAATACACGTATTTGCCGCCTGAGCGGCGGCGTCCTGCTGGCGCTCGCGGTCAGCACCACGTGCAGTTTCGCGGCCGACCTGCCGCCGCAGGTCGTCGATCAGGGCGAAGGCTGGGAGCTGATGCTCGTCGCTCCGCCGATCGCGCCGCCGATGGAGATTCAGACGACGTCGCTCGATCCGGCGCCGATCGTCAGCGTGAGTTCGCTCGAAGGACTCGCGGCGTCGCCGCTGCCGCAGTCGATCAAGGACGAGCTGGCCGCGGACTTCGCCGCCGAGCCCGACGTCGTGCTCAACGTGCGCCAGGATCTGGCGCAGGCCATGGCCGACGGCACGGCCGCCGAACTCTTTGCGCAGTACATCGAACCCGATGACGCCGGCGAGGCGGCCGGCTTCGGTACCAAGTTCGACCTGAATCCGCTCTGCCCGACGCACTGGCGCGAGCGGCACATCACGCGCAGCAAATCGTTCGACGGCTTCCACCACACGTTCAGCGAAAGCACCGGCAATTTCCGCGGCAACATCGACATCGACGTGCCGCTGACCGGCGACGCATCGGTCGACGTGACCTACGCGTTCCGGAAGAACTCGATCTGCATTCCGTGGGCCGTGAAGTTCGTCAATGCACGCGCGACCGGCGTGCTCAACGTCGGCGAGACGATGTTCGAGGCCAACGGCAGCGCGAGCTTCGAGAAGTCGGACCGCCGCGTGCTGCTGACGCCGAAGTTCGAAGAGAACTTCATGGTCGGCCCCGTGCCGGTGCGTCTCGGCGTCGAGTTTCCGCTCGGCGTCGGCTACGACGTCAAGGCAACGGCCGAGGCGCAGCTCGCGCTCATGAGCCGCGCGCAGGGCGAGATGCGATTCGACGTGACCTGCACGCGCCACGGCTGCGCGCGGAACGCGCCGCCGGACAACGTTTCGACGGTCACGTTCCAGGATCTGATCCGGCCGAGCATCGTCGGCAGCGCGAAGCTGCAGGTCGACGTGAAGCCGTATGCGTTCGTCGAGGCCAACGCGTGGCTGTATCACGACCAGCTCGCGAAGGCGGGGCTCGGCCTGGAGCTGTCGGTGCCGTCGCGGCTGTTCTATCACTATGGCAGCGGCTGCGGCAGTCCGTCCGGCAGCGGCTCGACCGATCACGTCAACGGCGGCTTCGTCGACGTGAACGCGCAGCTCGCGCTGTACTACAACACGACGCTGCTCGGCCAGGATCGCTTCAACTGGATCGACACGCCGATCTCGTCGATCGGCGGTTATTTCCACGAGTATCGCGTGAACGATTTCCTGCGCGGCGGCGATCCGTTCAACGCACTGCGGCACACGCTGTATTTCCAGCCGATCAAGGTCGGCAGCTCCGGCGTCAGCCCGCTGACGCCGATGCTGACCGGCCCGAACTCGGTGAATCTCGGCACGACCGGCAACTTCGCCGCGAAGATGCGTCCGTGCGTGCCGCTCGACGAACCGATGTCCTACGTGGTCGACTGGGGCGACGGCTCGCAGTCGTCGGGCGAAGGCCCGGCGAAGCAGGACACGCCGCTCACGCACAGCTGGACGACATCCGGCACCAAGAGCGTCAGGGTCACCGCCACGCAGGATCGCGGTCCGCGCACGATCAATCAGCAGAGCACGCGGTCGGTCGTCAGCAACGCGCTCGCCGCGCCGCCGACGCCGGGCAGCATCAGCGCGCCGGCCAATGACGGCGATGCGGGCTTTTCGGTCAGCTGGGGCACGGTGCTCAATGCCGAACGCTACGAGATCGAGCGCAGTACCGCGGGCGGCGCGTTCACGCAGATCGCGGTCGTCGATCATCCGGCATCGTCGAAGGCGCTGACCGCGCAGCCGTTCGGCTACAACACGTATCGCGTGCGCGCGGTGAACAACTTCGGCGCGAGCGGCTATCGCACGGCCGGCCAGACGCTGGTCGGGTACATCCCGGCAACGCCGGGCCTGACCGTCACGTCGCTGATGTGCCAGGGCTGGAACAACGCGAGCTGGACGTCGTCGGCGAACACGACCGCGTACAAGCTGTATTGGAGTGCGAGCAGCAATCCGGCGAACGCGACCGAGCTCTATTCGGGCCTCGGTCTCTCGCGCGACGTCAACGTGAGCTCGCGCACGTATCTCTGGGTGAAGGCCTGCGGCACCGGCGGCTGCAGCGCGCTGTCGCCGTCGCGCGTCGCGGACGTGCGTCCCGGTAGTTGCAACTGACGCAGCCGCGCAGGCTCGGTATGAGCCGGCGGCATTGCGATCGAAACGGCGCCGCC
This sequence comes from uncultured Lysobacteraceae bacterium, assembly GCA_946480705.1. Next base: position 6,192 of record CAMLLF010000147.1, read on the forward strand.
CCCTGTGGGCGGCGCCTTCGTTCGGGCGGTTGCATCAACGGTTGCACGCGTTCGGAGTCGTCGCAAGTGCGTTAGCGCGCGGGCGCCGAAATCGCGGTCGGACTCGCGCGGACGAACGTCAGGCGCAGCGACGAGGTTGCGCCGAGCGGCGCCGACCACCCCGCGTCATCGGCGCGAAGTTCGTAGAGACCGAAAGGCGTCACAAGCGCGGCACGATCGAGCCTGCCGTCCGCGTCGAGCGCAACGACGGTCAGGCGGCGGTTCGGCCAAGCCGTCGCCGATGCGAAATGACGTTCTACCGCGGATGCCGTCGTGAGCGCGCCGACGCAACGTCCGTCCTCGATGCGGAACGTCGACTCGCCGTCAATCGACTGCGCGCCCAACAGGCCGCGATAGCGTTGCGTCTCCAGCGGACAGGCTTTTTCCGGCAATGGCGGGCGCGAGCGAAATGGCGCGGCGAGCACCGTCGCGGTCGTCGTTATCGACGACACCCACGATGCGTTCGACAGCACGCTGGCCGCGGCGTTTTCGTCAGGCCAGACGACGAGCGCGCTGCGCGCGCCGCCGGTGGCGCCGGCGTGATGCGCAATTCGCGCGCCGTCGCGGTCGGTCGACACGCGCCAACCCAGGGCCAGGCGATAGTCGTCCTCGGCGACCGGCGTGCCGTCGGCCAGCGCGGCCGGCTGCAGCATGGACTCCCGAGTGGAACGCGACACGATTGCGCCGGACAGCAGACGCGCGGCGAAGCGCACGAGTGCCTCCGGCGTCGCGGCGAGGCCGCCGCCCGGCCACGTGTAGCTGAAATCATGCGGCGGCAATTCGCGCGGCACGCCATCGCCGATCGCATAGAGCTTCGACACGTCGGGACCGCGCCCGTCGCTGTCGGCGCGCACGTTCAGACCGGACGTTATTTCGCCGCGCACGTAGTCGACGAAGGATCGCCCGCTGCGCGCCTCGATTACGGCGCCGATCAAGGTGTAGCCCCAGGAGGAGTAGTGATACGCCTCGCCGGGTCTCGAAACGAGCGTGCGGCCCGAAAACAGCGCGACCGCGTCGCGCGATGTTGCGTAGTTCCTGTTGCCGCGATCGTCGTCGACGGCCTGGTAGTGAGGAAGACCCGCGGTGTGGGCGGCGAGCTGGCGAACGCTGAGCGCGGGCCAGTCGTTGCGGAGCCACGGCAGGAGGTCGGCGACGGGCGCATCGAGGTCGAGCAGGCCGCGTTCGGACAAGCGTGCAGCGGCAACGGCCGTGACGACCTTCGACACGCTCGCGAGGCGGAAGACCGTGTCGCGCCGAACCGGCACGCGCGCAGCGACGTCACGCCAGCCCGCGCACCCGGTCCACACGAGTTCACCGCCGCGATAGACGGAAGCTCCCATGCCCGGCACGCCGTTGGTCGCGATCAGCGTGTCGAGCAAGTGCTGCGCCGTGGCTGACGCCGCGTCGGCGGATCGTGCGCCGCAAGTGTCGATCGCCCGCGAAGCGGCGGGCCACAATGCGGCGACGGCGAAGACGAAGCCGCAACCGGCGAAACGATGCATCGGCGCCATGACGTGGGAACCCGCAGCAGAGAGAGTCCGACTGTCCTGCGCAGCGCAGCGCGTGTCGAGATAGACCGCTGCCGGCCGTGCGTGTCTTGCGCCGGCCCGGTCCCGGGCGCGGTCAGCGCGGCGCCGTGCCGGTGGTCCGCAGCGCCTCGAGCAGCGTGTCGACATAGGTGCGGCTGACGCGGACCGGCGTACCTTCGTGCAGGCGCAGCATCGCGTCGCGATTCGTCATCGGCTGCATTTCAGCGATCCGGTGCACGTTTACGATAGCCGAGCGATGCACGCGCACGAAGCGGCGCGGATCCAGTTCCGCCGCAAGACGCTGCAGGGATTCGCGCAAGACGTAACTCCGCGCGCCGACATGCAGTACCGCGTAGTCGC
>CAMLLF010000148.1 GCA_946480705.1 uncultured Lysobacteraceae bacterium
GAAGAATCGAGAAACGAAGAAAGCCGCCCCGCGTCCCGCGTTTCCACCCACTCCTCTACACTCGCTCCTCAGGTCGCGCAGGCACATGAACCGTCGTCCTTCCCGCGCGCCACCGGAGCCACACCCGCATGCTGCATACCTTCGCCGTCGCCAACTACCGCTCGCTGCGTGATCTGAAACTGAAGCTCGAACCGTTGACGCTGGTCACCGGCGCGAACGGCAGCGGCAAGTCGAATCTGTATCGCGCACTGCGGCTGCTGCAGGTCGCGGCGAACGGGCGGCTCGCCGAGGCAATCGCGAACGAGGGTGGGATTCCGTCGCTGCAGTGGGCCGGTCCGGCGGACACGCGCAGCCAGCGCAAGCGCGGCGTCGCGATCCAGGGCACGCGCCGGCATGAAGCGCTGCGCATCACGTTCGGCTTCGCCTCCGACGATGTCGCCTATCGCATCGAACTCGGCCTGCCGCCCGGCGGCGAGTCGCGCTTCAACCTCGACCCCGAGGTCAAGGCCGAGTACGTCTGGCAGGCGCCGCCGCAGCGCAAGGGCAACACCTGGCTCGAACGCGAAGGCGCCGCAACCCAGCTGCGCGGCGCCGACGGCAACTGGCAGCGCCTGGGCTTTCGCGTCGATGCGGCGCGCTCGGTGCTGTCGGAACTCGCCGAGCCGCAGCGTTTCCCGGAAGTCTTCGCGCTGCGCGAACGACTGCGCAGCTGGCGCTTCTACGACGGATTCCGCACCGACGCCGACAGTCCGCTGCGCCAGCCGCGGACCAGCGTGCGGACACCGGTGCTCGCCGACGACGGCCGCGACCTCGCCGCCGCGCTGCAGACCATCATCGAGATCGGCGATGCCGGCGCGCTGCACACCGCGGTCGACGACGCGTTTCCGGGTTCGCGCATCGCGATCCTCGGCGACGACGCGCGGCTTGAAGTCGGGCTCGACGTCGAGGGCCTGCTGCGGCCGCTGCATGCGACGGAGCTTTCCGACGGCACGCTGCGCTACCTGTGCCTGCTCGCCGCGCTCATGAGCCCGCGCCCGCCGCAGCTGCTCGTGCTCAACGAACCCGAGCAGAGCCTGCATCCCGATCTGCTCAAACCGCTCGCGCGCCAGATCGTCGCGGCGTCAAAGCACAGCCAAGTCTGGGTCATCAGTCACGCACCGAAACTCGTCGCGGCGATCGAGGATGCAGCCAACCTCGTTGCGATCGAACTTGCGCGCGAATTCGGCGAGACGCGCGTCGTCGGACAGGGACCGCTCGACGAACCGGCGTGGCCGTGAACCACAGGCGGCGGTGAGACGGCACGCACGAAAAAGGCCGGAGCAAGTCCGGCCCTTCGTCGACGATGCCGTCAGCGCAACGATGCCTTTCCTGTTGAAATATCGAGACCGCTCTTCAACGTGTCGCCCCAGCCCGCGACGACCTGACGCACCCAGGCCTTGGCCTCGTCGGCGGCCTTGCGCGGCAACTCCTTCGGCTCGGGCCCGGTTTCCTGATCGAAGGCACGCAGCACCAGATCACCGCTGGCGGAATCTCGGATGGCCGCGACGAGGGCGAGTTTGCCGAGCGACGTCGACACGGTCTGATTGCTGCTCATGCCGCCGTCGACCGCGATCAGATAGAGGTTCACGATCGACACCTCGAGTTCGGCCACGTCCTCGCCCGGTGCATCCGCCAGCGCGTAGCCGCCGGCCTGCAGTGCGCGCACGGTTTCTTCACGAACCATGGTCTCGACCTCGGCCAGAACCGGCTTGATGTTCAGCGCCGAATTCGACGCGCTCATCGAGGCGTTGCGCCGCCAACCGGAATCCGGCGTCACGCTGACGGACTTCAGCAGCACGCGCCGATAGCCGTTCAGGCGCGCGTCCTTGCGCACGTAGGTCAGATCGAGCGCCGCCGCGCGGACCGGCTGCAGACCTTCGCTCTTCCAGGCGTCCGCCGCCTGCTTCGCCGTCGCCGGCGGCTTCGCCGCGACCGCGGCAGTGGAACCGACACAAAGCAGCGCCGCGGCGAGAGCCGCAGCGAAACGACGATACGAGCGCATGGAATCCCCCTCGATGAAATGCGGAGGGATTTTGCGCAAATGCCGAGCTGCGCCGCAATCCGTACGGAAACGGCCAGCGCGACCGCGACGGCATCGACTCGTTCGCGAAGACCGTACGCGACCGCTCCGGCAATGGCACCGGCGTGTCGCCGTGCGGCGCCATGCACCCCGCTACATCGTCAGCGACTGCTCGACATCCTGGCAGTTGCGGCGCGCGAGCGCGAGGTTCGAACGGTTCTTGTCGAGCACGAGATACAGGAACAGTCCGGCTTTCGAAACGACCGGCCGGATGATGTGGTACTGCTTGCCGAGCGTGATCAGGATGTCCTCGATCGCGTCGTTGAGGCCGAGGCTCTTCATCGTTTTCATCTTCGCGCGCACGACTTCGGTATTGCCCGCCGCGGCGAGGTCGAGGTCCACGCCGGTGCCGATCTTGCCGAGACTCATGCCGCTGTTCGCGTCGACGAGCGCCGCGCACAGCGCGCCGTCGGTCTGCATCAGGGAAGCGAGGCTGTCGTTGATGTTCGCCACGGTGACTCTCCTTGGTTACGGCGCACCGATGAGATCACGCGCCGGCAGGCTCGGTGCTGGGCCTTGCCGGCGACCTACTCGCGAAACGCCCGCGCGATCGCGATGCAGCAGTTCTTCGCGGCCCAGAGCAGCTGGCCGAGCACGCCGCCGTCGCCGGCGACGATGGCGAGCGAAAGCGGCGGACGCGCGTCGGGAATGTTCATGATGACGACGGTGCCGCTGTCGGATTCGATGATCATGCGGCTGCACTCGACGATGCCGGCTTCCTTCGCGATCGCCGAGCCGATCGCCGACAGCGACGAACCCATCGCGGCGAGCCGCGCGGCGCCGCCGCGGCCGACCTGCAGCGAAGCGACCTCGAAGCCGTCGGCGCTGAGCAGCACCGCCGACATGACGCCGGGCGTCATCTGCGCGAAGGATTCCAGGTGCTTCTGCGCCACACCGGTGGCGACGCGACCGAATCGCGGTACGGCGCTCATGCGGTTCTCCGGGACGCGTCGTCGAGTTCGAGCAGGCAGAGCAGCGTGTCGACGAGCAGCAGCACGTCGTCGCGACGGCGCACATCGACACCGAACACCGGCAGGGTCAGGCCATGGCTTTCGAGCCGTTGCGCGAACGCGTCGAGCGGCAGCGCGCCGGACTGGCCGCTGCGACCGATGCCGACGACGATCGGTGCGCGCCGGCCGCCGCCGAACGCGTCGACGAACGCATCGAGCTGCACGAGCGCGTCGGCCTGCGCCGCGTCGATCAGCACGATGACGCCGGCCGCGTTGCTGCCGAGGATGTCCCAGAGAAAGCGATAGCGCAGTTGCCCCGGCGTGCCGTAGAGCCGCACCGATGCGCCGCCGTCGAGCGCGATGCGGCCGTAGTCGAGTCCGGCCGTGGTTTCCGGCTTGTCGAACGCGGCGCGGTCGGTATTGACGACGTCCGTCGACACCGGCGGCTCGTCGCTGATCGCCGCGATCGCCGTGGTCTTTCCCGCGCCCATCGGCCCGGTGAACACGATCTTGAATTCGTGCTCGCTCATGCGGTCAGGTCGTCAGGCCCAGGCGCGCGCGCAGCCCGCGTATCAGCCCGCCGAAGCGCGCGGCCGAATTCGCGATGAAGGCACCGGCGCCTTCCGCACCGCGCGCCGCGTCGCCGGTCGACGCGAGCACGCCCGACAGCGCGCAGGCGTTGAGGAAGCGATCGACGTTCGCCGCGGGCTGACGCGACACCTCGACGAGCCGCGCGCGGCTGTAGCTCGCATGCGTCAGCAGTGCGGCGAGCGCGAGCTGGTTGCGCGTGCCGCGCAGCAGGCCGAAATCCGGCCAGCGGCGCAGGCGGTGCGTCGCGCCGCGGTCGACCCAGGGCGCCAGCGTGTCGGCGGCATGCCAGCCCGTGAACCAGGCGAGTTCGAGCACGGGCCGGCAGACGAAGCCCGGCGGCGGCGTGTCCGCGGTCAGCCGCAGCGCCGCGAGCGGCAGCGCTTCGCGCGTGAGCCGCCGTGCGGTTTCCGCGCCGGCGTAGTAGACCGACAGATCGTCGCGCACGTAGACGCGCGTCGCGGCGTCGCCGGCCGCATGCAGATTGCCGCCGGCGCTGCTGCGCGCGAGCAGGCGCAGCGACTCGGCGAAATCGATGCCGGCGGATCCGATCCGGATTGATTCGGCGCGCGGCGTCCGCGCCGCATCGTGGAGCGTGTCGCCGAGCGCTTGGTCGACGTCCTCGAGCACGCCGAGCAGCTGCATGACGCGGAACGGATGATGCAGCGTGTACGGCGTCAGAGGACGGGCCGCGCTTGCTTCGTAGACCGCGATCAGCGGCTTGTCGGTCTTGGCCCAGTGCCGCGCGACGAGATCGTCGCCGTGCGTGCCGGCGATGAGAACGTCGGCCTGGTCCGGCGGCGCGAGCGCCCAGCTCAGACCACCGCGTCCGTCGAGGATCTTCAGCATCGACCGGAAAGCCTGGCTCGCGTCGTCGGCAAGACCGGCGACAGCGATTCTGCGCGTCCTCATCCGCATCCCCTGAAGTCGAGGCAGACAGACGCCGGCGGCGCGAAAACTGCCGCGCAGTTCGCCGCGGCCGCTATGCCGGGGCGACGGGTCGGACGGCCAGATTGCTCGGAACAGGTGCGCCGGCAGTCTAGCATCGTAAAAAAAACTTTGTACAGCTTTGCTCATAGTTCCACAGTGGCGGCGGCGATGCTGCAGGCGCCGCGCGGATGCGGCGAATGCCGCAGTTCCGCAATACTCGGCGCGGCGGCCGAAGCGAGCCCGGCCGCAGGCGGTGGTCTCGCGCCGTCCGGCGTGATGCCCGCGAACCTGCGCGGCTTCTCGCCGCATTCGCTGATGCCTTCGGCAGACCGGCCGAATCGCCGCGGGCGCAGCCTGACCCACGGCCGCCTGCAGCCGTTGCGCCGCGCCGCTGCCGGCCGCGGCGTGACGCGCGTCAATCGAGTTTCAGCGTCTTCCAGAAGCGGTCGAGCATCGCGACATCGGCCGCGGCCCGGTCTTCCTCCATCATCGTGACGAGCAGATAGCCGCCGCCGCGGCCGTCGGCCAGCGCGTAGACGTAGCGGTCCCAGGATTCGTCCTTGGACTGCGTGCGCGCGTACTTGCCGGCGAGATCGCGGCCGTCCGGCAGCTTGCGCGTCGCCGCCTCGATCGTGCGCTGATAGCCGGCAGCGACTTCCTCGTCGGTCATCTCCTTCACCATCAGATCGACGAGCGCGGTCGGGTCGATGCCGTCGTAGCGCTGCAGGATCACGCCGTTGCCGTTGGCCGACACGAGCATGACCTGGCGCACGCCCTTGCTGATGTCGGTCGTCGAGGGCTGCACGATCGCGGGATGCTCGAAACTCAGTCCGCGGTCGCGGAACACCTGCTGTTCCTTGCGCTGCAGTTTCACCGTGACCGTCTTGCCGTCGACGACGACGGCCGTGTCCTTGTCCAGATCGAGTTCGGAGGTCTTGCCGTCGACGGTCAGCACGTAGCCGCCGGCTGCGGCGGCGCCGGCACCGGCAACAAGGGCCGCCGCGACGATGGCGCGAAGAAAGGTGCGCATGTGATGCCTCGCTCAAAAGGAGCCCGATTGTAGGTCGTTCGGCTTGCCAAGGGCGGCCCGGGCTTCTATCGTCGATCCGGCGCGCGCCTGACGGCGCGCGCTGTTCAACTGCACGACCCCGGGCCAAGGAGGCCGCATGAGCTACGCCGAAAAACGCCGTCACCCCCGCCTGTCGGTGTTCTCCGCCGCGATGCTCGTGCTCGACGATCAGGGCTATCTCAGCGAGGTCAAGGACCTGTCCCAGGGCGGCGCGCGCGTCGCGCTGCCGCGCAACTGGAATCTGCCGATCGCGACCGAGTGCCAGCTGTTCCTGATCTTCGACCAGGAAACCGTGATCGGCATGCGCGTGCGCGTCGTGCGCGTCGGGCACGACGACCTCGGCCTCGAGTTCATGCCCGGCCAGGAGGAGCGCATCTCCGCGGTGCTCTACGAATCGCGCTTCATCGAACAGGAATGACGCGCGGCGCGCTAGCATTCGGCGCATGAGCGCCTACCTGACCCCGATCCTCCTGCTGCTGGCCTCGAACGTGTTCATGACGTTCGCCTGGTACGGCCATCTCAAATACACCGACCGCCCGCTGTGGCTCGTGATTTTCGTGAGCTGGGGCATCGCGTTCTTCGAATACTGCCTGCAGGTGCCGGCGAACCGCTACGGCATCGGCGTGTTCAATCCGGCGCAGCTCAAGACGCTGCAGGAAATCATCACGCTCGTCGTGTTCGTCGCGTTCTCGGTGCTGTATCTCGACGCGCCGGTGAAGTGGAACCACCTCGTCGGCTTCGGCCTGATCGTCGCCGCGTCGTTTTTTATCTTTCTGGATTAACCGACAAATTCAGAAACGGATCCGCCCGATCAGCATGTCGCGCAGCATCACCCAGTCGCCGGCGAAGCTGTACAGCGGATGCGAGAACGTCGCCGGCCGGTTCTTCTCGAAGAAGAAGTGCCCGACCCAGGCGAAGCCGTAGCCGCAGAACAGCGCGCCGAGCGCCCACCAGGCGTTGCCGGTGACGACGGCGGTCGCGAGGCAGACCAGCGCGAGCGAACTGCCGAGGTAGTGCAGCCTCCGGCAGACGGTATTGCTGTGCTCGCCGAGATAGAACGGGTAGAACTCGCGGAAACTGGCGAAAGACCGGGACATGCCGCAACGCTCCTGATGGCCTGCGTGTCGGCCGCGCTGAACGCGGCGCAACCGCGACGATACTGCGTCCACCGCGGCGCGTCCAAGCGTCAACCGCGGGCGGCCCCGGGCGTTTTTCCGTGCACCAACCCCGGAGAACCGCCATGAAACGCCTGATCCTTGCCGCCGCCTGCAGCACCGTCCTTGCAATCGCGGCCGTCGCCGCCCACTCGACGACCGCGCGAGCCGCAACGCCGGCTACCGCAACGACACCGACCACGACTGCCGCGGACGCGGCGCCGCAAGGCTGGCGCAAAGGCCGTGGCGAGCGCCTCGCCGCACTGCGCAACAGCCCCGCGTTCCAGACCGTGCGCAATCTGCACGAACTCGAACGGCTGTATCTGATCGACGGCCGCGCGCAGGAAATCCCGGCGATGTATCGCGACGTGCTGACGCGGACCGAAAACCCGGCCGTGCGCCAGTTCGCCTACCACCGCATCGCGCGCTACGACATGAAGCCCGCCGACGTCACGAAGTCGATCGCCACTCTGCGTCAGAGCCTCGATGAGAGTCTGCAGCGGCTGCCGCAGTGAGAAGCCGGGAATCGGGAATCGCAGGAGCTTGGGTTCGCGAAAACCCGATGCCGCGGGTTCGGAAATTTCCTCCCTCACCCGATCCGCTTCCCCAAGCCAGCTCGGGGCGCGGGCTAAAGCGTCGAGCGACGCCCCCGGATTCCGAGTTCCCGCCAAAAGCGCACATTCGCATCAATCGGCACTGCAACCGTAGGCCGGCCGCGCGCATCTTAGAAACCGGAAGCGGATCTCCTACCGCATCCACCCCGTAGGAAAGCCGCCCCCATCGGCTTTCCGATCTGGCGGGCGCCCAGCGCCCGCCATTTTTTTTTTTGGAAGCGCCCCGACACGGCGTCCTACGATTCCCGGCGCTCCACTCGCGATTCCCGTTCCTCGCGCTTTGCCTCGTCCCAGAGCGCGTCCTGCCCTGCCAGATCGAGCGCCTTCAGGCCGGGTTCGCCCGCGAGCTGCTCCATGCGCCGGAAGCGCCGTTCGAACTTCGCGTTCGCGTGACGCAGCGCCGCCGACACGTCGACGCGCGCGTGCCGCGCGATGTTCACGCAGACGAACAGCAGATCGCCGATTTCGTCGGTGAGCCGCGCGGGATCGGCGCCGGTCGCGAATTCGTTGCGGACCTCGTCGATTTCCTCGTGCAGCTTTTCGAAGACGGGCGTGACGTTCGGCCAGTCGAAACCGACCGTCGCCGCGCGCTTCTGCAGCTTCAGCGCGCGCTGCCACTCGGGCATGCCGCGCGAGACGCCGGCCAGGACGACGGCACCGCTGAAGGCCTTCGCAACGCT
>CAMLLF010000149.1 GCA_946480705.1 uncultured Lysobacteraceae bacterium
CTGCTGATCGCCGGCACGTATACGCCGTACACATTGATAAGTCTGCACGGCGCCTACGGCTGGCTGCTGTTCGGCGTCGTCTGGGGGCTCGCCGCACTCGGCATCGTCTGCGAGCTGTCGCCGCTCAGGCGCTTTCGGGGGGCGGCCGTCGCGCTCTACATCGGCATGGGCTGGAGCGCGCTCGCCGCGCTCGGTCCGCTGCTCGAGAGCGTGCCGAGCGGCGGCCTCTGGCTGCTGTTCCTCGGCGGCGCGGCCTACACGCTCGGCGTGCCGTTCTATCTCTGGCGGCGGCTGCCGTTCAGCCATGCGATCTGGCACGGCTTCGTGCTGCTCGGCAGCATCCTGCATTTCTTTTCGATCCTGCTCTACGTGGTGCCGGCGGAAATCCTCTGACCGCACCGGCGTGCCCAATGGAGAACGCCCATGAAAAAAGCCGAATACACGCAGCGCGGCCCGGTGCCGCAGGACGTCATCGACGCCGTCGACATGACGCTGCCGCCGCCAGCCGAAGGCCAGGTGCTCATCGAAGTACTGGCCGCGCCGATCAATCCGTCCGACGTGCTGACCCTGACCGGCCAATACGGCCTGCTGCCGCCGCTGCCGGCGATCGGCGGCAATGAAGGCGTCGGCCGCATCGTCGGGCTCGGCGACGGCGTCGACGCGAGCTGGAACGGTCGCGTCGTGCTGCTGCCGGTGGGCAGCGGTACCTGGCGCACGCATCTGATCGCCGAGTCGAAGGGTCTGGTCATGCTGCCCGACGGCGTCGACGTGCAGCAGCTGTCGATGCTTGCGATCAACCCGCCGACCGCGCTGCTCATGCTCAGCGACTTCGTCACACTGCAGCCCGGCGACTGGGTCATCCAGAACGCCGCGAACTCGGCCGTCGGCAGCTATCTGATCGGCATCGCGAAGGCGCGCGGATTGCGCAGCGTCAACATCGTGCGGCGCGAATCGGCCGTCGCCGCGGTCAAGGCGGCCGGCGCCGAGATCGTGCTCGTCGACGGCGACAAGCTGCCCAAGCGCGTCGCCGAAGCGACCGGCGACGCGGCAATCAAGCTCGGCATCGATGCCGTCGGCGGTCCGGCCACCGACAACCTCGCGCGCTGCCTTGCGCAAGGCGCGACACTGGTCAACTACGGTGCGATGAGCGGCGAACCGTGCCACATCTCGCCGGCGTCGTTCATCTTCCGCGACATCACGCTGCGCGGCTTCTGGCTATCGCAGTGGTTCCGCACGGCGACGCCGCAGCGTCGCGGCGAAGTGTTCGGCGAGATCGGCCGGTTCATCGCGACGGGCCAGCTGCGTGCGCCGGTGCAGGCGACGTATCCGCTGAACCAGATCAAGCAGGCCGTGGCCGCCGCGGCGGCCGGTGAGCGCGACGGCAAGATCCTGGTGCTGCCGCAGCAGTGATGCGTGCGCCGTGCGGTGCGCCGCTGGCGCACCGCACGGCGAAATCGGCGGACGGCTACTTCGCCTGCTGCGGTACGAACTCGTCCGCCACGGCCTTTTCGAGCAGGTCCGGCGGCAGCAGGCCCTGGCCGATCACGAAATCGTTGAACTTCATGCGGTCGAACTTCGGTCCGAGCGCGATCTCGGTCTTCGCGCGCAGCTCCATCAGGCGCGTATAGCCGTAGAAATAGCTCGTCGCCTGGCCCGGCGCGCGGAACGTGTAGCGGTTGACCTCCTGCGTAGCCATGCCCTTGGACAGGCCGACTTCGTCGGTCAGCACCGCGTGCGCGCGCTCCGGCGCGATCTGGCCGAGATTCAGCATCGGATCGAGGATCGCGCGCGCCGCTCGCTGCAGGCGTGCCTGCAGTGCGAACAGCTGGCCTTCGAGCGGTTCGTAGGGCTTGGTCTCGGCCTCGGCGTACAACGCCCAACCTTCCACATTGACACTGTTGAACGCGAACACGCTGCGCGCGAGCGACACGCCGCGCTCGACCATGGCCGTGAACTGCAGCTCGTGGCCCGGACGGCCTTCATGCGCAGTCAGCGTCCAGGTCGAACCCTTGTGACTGAAGTCGTCGTAGCTGTCGGACTTGCCGTCGCTGCCCGGATTGCCCGCGGTCAGCACGAACGTGCCGCGCTCGCCCTTGTTGCCGATCAGCGGCGGCGGATCCATGTGCGGCGCGGGCTGCGCCGCGGTCTCGGCCGCCGAAGCCACGCGCATGACCATCGGCCGCTCCGGCAGCGTGATGATGCGTTCGCGGCGGATGATGTCCTCGACCTTCGCGATGACGTCGTGATACGTCGCCTCGACCTGGTCCGCCGGAATCTGCTCGCGCTTGAGCGCCTTGATCACCGCGCGGTAGTCGTCGTCGGGCAGCTGGCGCGCGACCGCGATCTGGCTCGCGATCGCCTGCATCTCGTTGCGGATCTCCGCATAGGCGAGCCGCGCCTTCTGCACGAGCTGTTCCGGCGGAATGTCGAGACCGACATTCTTGAGATTGTCGGCATAGAGATCCGGCGGCAGGCGGAAATCCGTGCGAGAGCGCGGCAGCACCGTGTCGCGCAGCCAGGCGTCGTAATCGTTCAACTGCGTTTCGAGCGCGGCCAGCGCCTTGTCGGCGTCCTTGATCTTGTGTTTCGCGAACAGGTCGCGCAGACCCTTCATGTATTGCGGCGTGGCCGCAAGACCCTTTTCCACGTGTTCCCTGACCGGGCCGAGCAACGCCGCATCGCCGACGCGTTCGGCGAAGCGCGCCTTGGCGAGTTCCGTCGCCGGCGTATAGCCCTTCTCGAGTCCGACGTAGCGCTTGAGTCGCGTCAGCGCGGCGGCGCGGCGTCTGGGCGTCGATTCGTCGTTGAGCAGCACGAATTCTCCCTGGAAGATGGCCTGGCCGACATCGACGTAGGGCAGCAGATACTTTTCGTTGATCGCGCTGCTGTCGATCTGGCGCTGCATCGCGTCGATCATGATGTCGAGATCCTGCTGCACGCGCGGATCCTTCTCGCCCGCGCGGCGAGCCTGCAGGTCGGCCTTGGCCGCAGCCGCCGCGCTGCGGAAGCGCGGACCGTTGTCGGGCTTCAGATCGAACACGCCCTCGTCATAGCCGGGCAGACCGAGATTGCTCGCGAGTTCCGGGCTGAAATCGGCGAGTACCTTGAGCACGGGCTGCGCATTGGCATTGCTGCGCGCGACCCAGTCCTCGGCGGCGGCGGCGGGCAGGGCGAGCGCAAACAGACAGGCGGCGGCAAGACGTTGCAGACGGGTCATGGCGGAGTCCTCAGGGTGACGCCGCAGTGTCGCGCGCGCTACGCGACGCGCAATGTGCCGGAGGTCGCGAGGATGTTGCGCCCGGCCGTGGCGCATCGTTCGGATCAGGCGGGAATCAGCAGCGCGAACGCGAAGATGCCGATCATCGCGAAGGCGAGGGCGACCTTGACCAAGGTGCCAAACAGCAGTCCGAGCCACGTGCCGACGCCGACGTGCGCCGCGCGCCGGACCGTGCTGCCGGCGATCAGCTCGCCGGCGAGCGCGCCGATGAACGGTCCGAGCACGAGCCCCGGAATGCCGAAGAAGAAGCCCGCGAACGTGCCGATCGCCGCCCCGAACAGTGCCCAGGTACTCGCGCCGACGCGCTTGGCTCCGAGCAGGCTCGCGACGATGTCGGCTGCGATCGCGAGCGCGCAGAGCAGCGCGAGTATGCCGAGCGTCAGCGGGCCGACGTGGACGAAATTGTCCGCCCATGCCGCAAGGAACATGCCGGCGAACAGCAACGGCACGCCCGGCAGCGCCGGCAACACCGTGCCGAGCAGGCCGACGACGATCATTGCGGCGGCCAGCACGTACAGCACTATCGTCATCGTTCGATCCCCTGCAAAAATGACCCGCGCGGGCCGCATGCTACGCTGCGTCGATGACGCATAGTCCGACAGAAACCCGCGAACTCCTCAAGGCCGATACGTTTGGGCATATCGAGCGCGTGCAAGTCGGCGACGAGATTTTCGTGCGCCGCGACACGCGCAGCGCGCACTGGCTGCTGCGCGCGCTCGCGCGCTGGGCCGCGCGGCACGAGGCGCGCGGGCTCGAACGTCTGCGCGGCATCGACGGCGTGCCGCAGCTGCGGCGGTGGGACGGGCACGTGCTCGAACGCAGCTATCTCGCCGGCGCGCCGATGCAGACGGCGCAGCCGCGCGACCCGCGCTGGTACCGCGACGCGCACCGGCTGCTGCGCGCACTGCGCGCGCGCGGGCTCGCCCACAACGATCTCGCCAAGGAACCGAACTGGCTCGTGCGCGCCGGCGGCTCGCCGGCCGTGCTGGATTTCCAGATCTGCTGGATCAGCCGCCGCCGCGGCGGCTGGTTCCGCATGCTCGCGCGCGAAGACCTGCGCCATCTGCTCAAGCACAAGCGCACCTACTGTCCCGATGCATTGACCCCGGTCGAGCGCCGCCTGCTCAAGCGCCGCTCGTGGCTCGCGCGCACCTGGAAGGCCAGCGGCAAGCGCGTCTACAAGTACATCGCGCGGCGCTGGTTCGGCTACTGGGACGACGACGGCGGCGCGCTGTCGTCGCGGCGGCGGACCGATGGAACTTCACGAGAGCCTTAAAATGGTTATCGCAAGCGAGCATCGTCGCGACGCAAGCCGATAAAGCCCTCTCCCCCAGGCTCGGCTTGGGGAGCGGGTCGGGTGAGGGGGGACAGCCCTCGGCGCGCACGCCGATTGATTTTCGCGACACGCGGACCGTACGACTTGCGGAACGTTCTCCCCCTCGCCCCGACCCGCTCCCGCCGACGCAGTCGGGGGAGCGGGAGGGGACGACTCACAGCTCGGTCAGCCGGAACGCGATCGGCACGAGGCCATAAGCGGCGAACGGTTCGCCGTTGCGCGTACCGGGCTCGAAGCGCCAGGTCATCACGGCCTCTTTCGCCGCGCGGTCGAGCACGTTGTGGCCGGACGATCGCTCGACGTCGATGCGTTGCGGCACGCCGTCCGGACCGACCAGCACGCGCAGCAGCACGGTGCCTTCGAGTCGCTGCCGCTTCGCGATAGCCGGATACGGCACCTGCTTCATCGACTTGTAACCCAGCGCACTGGGCGCCGTCTCGACCGGCCCCGCGGACGGCGCGACCGGCCCGGGTTCGCTGACCGCCGGATACGACTGCAGCGTCGGCACATCCGTCACGACCGGATCGGCACGCACCGGTTCCGGCTTCGGCGACGCGACCGGGCGCACGGGCGGGGTCTTGGGCTTGAACGGTTCGACTTTCAGCACCGGCGGCGGCGGGGGCGGCGGCGGTTCCTCGCGCTTGATCGTGACCGCCTGGACGGGTTTGTCCTGGATCCTCTGGATCGCGACATAAGCCGGCGGGGCCAGCATGGCCAGCGCGGCGAGGCCGTGGAGGGCCAGTGTCGCGCCGATGGCGGAGCTGCGTTTCCATTGGAATCCGCGCGTCAGGACGAGTGTGCTCATGGGGGTTCCCCTGCGTCGGCGGGCTGCCGGCGAGGGCTCGAACGCCTGCCGCGCGCGGCTGGGGTTAGGCGCGGTGCGATTTGCAACATCGGCCGGGGCATATGGTGATAACAGGGCGTCAATTCCGGCTTAACCGGCCGGGGTTTAGGCTGCATCCGACCCTTTCCGGACCCCAGGTGATTCCATGCTCGTCTCGCTGCGCCGCACGCTCGCAGGGTCGCTGCTCTGGCTTGGCGCCGCCGGCGCCCACGCCGCCGACATATCGCTGCTCAACGTTTCGTACGACCCTACACGGGAACTGTACAAAGACATTAATAGTGCATTTGCTGCGCAGTGGAAGGCCGGCAGGGGCGACACCGTCACGGTCAACGTCTCCCACGGCGGCTCGGGCAAGCAGGCGCGCTCGGTCATCGACGGACTCGAAGCCGATGTCGTCACGCTGGCGCTGGCCTACGACATCGATGCGATCGCCGAGAAGGGGCTGATCGCCGGCGACTGGCAGACGCGACTGCCGCACAACGCAACGCCGTACACCTCGACCATCGTGTTCCTCGTGCGCAAGGGCAATCCCAAGGGCATCAAGGACTGGAACGACCTGATCAAGCCCGGCGTCGAAGTCATCACGCCGAACCCGAAGACCTCGGGCGGCGCGCGCTGGAACTATCTCGCGGCCTGGGGCTATGCGCTGAAGCAGCCCGGCGGCAGCGACGCGACGGCGAAAGACTTCGTCGCCGCGCTGTTCAAGAACGTGCCCGTGCTCGACACCGGCGCGCGCGGCTCGACCACGACCTTCGTGCAGCGCGGCATCGGCGACGTGCTGCTGGCCTGGGAGAACGAGGCGCTGCTCGCGCGCCAGGAACTCGGCAAGGACGAGTTCGAGATCATCGCGCCGTCGCTGTCGATCCTGGCCGAACCGCCGGTCGCGCTCGTCGACAAGGTCGCCGACAAGCACGGCACGCGCGCGGTCGCCGAGGCGTATCTGAAATTTCTCTACACGCCGGCCGCGCAGGATCTCGCCGGCAAGCATTACTACCGGCCCTACGACGAAGCCGCGGCGAAGAAATACGCGGCCGTGTTCCCGAAGGTCACGACGTTCACGATCGACGACGTGTTCGGCGGCTGGAAGAAAGCGCAGGCGACGCACTTCGCCGACGGCGCCGTGTTCGACCAGCTCGGAGTCGGCAAGTAAGTCATGGCACGGCGCGTCCTGCCCGGTTTCGGACTGAGCCTCGGCTACACGCTGGCCTATCTCGGGCTCATCGTGTTCCTGCCGTTGGCCGCGCTCGCGGTCAAGGCATCGGACATCGGCTTCGCCGGGTTCTGGGCAACGCTGACGTCGCCGCACGTGCTCGCGGCGCTGCGCCTGTCCTTCGGCGCCGCGCTGCTGTCGGCCGTCGTCAATGCGGCGGTCGGCCTGCTGGTCGCCTGGGTGCTCGTGCGCTACACGTTTCCGGGGCGGCGACTGTTCGATGCGCTCGTCGACCTGCCGTTCGCGCTGCCGACCGCGGTCGCCGGAATCGCACTGACGACGCTGTATGCGCCGAAAGGCTGGATCGGCGCCTGGCTCGCTCCGCTCGGCATCAAGGTCGCCTTCACGCCGCTCGGCGTGCTCGTCGCGATGATCTTCGTCGGCTTCCCGTTCGTCGTGCGCACCGTGCAGCCCGTGCTCGAATCGCTCGATCGCGACATCGAGGAAGCCGCCACGACGCTCGGCGCGACGCGGGTCCAGACCTTTGCGCGCGTGCTGTTTCCGCTGCTGCTGCCGGCGCTGCTGACCGGCTTCGCGCTCGCGCTCGCGCGCGCCGTCGGCGAATACGGATCGGTCATCTTCATCGCCGGCAACATCCCGATGAAATCGGAAATCCTGCCGCTGGTCATCGTGAAGCAACTGGAACAATACAAATATGGCGACGCCGCCGCGGTCGGTGTCGTCATGCTCGCGCTGTCGTTCCTGCTGCTGCTCGCGATCAGTCTGCTGCAGCGCTGGTCGCGCCGCTGGGCGGAGCGCTGAGATGGCCGCCGTCGTCGCCCTCGCGCCGCCGCGCAACCGCACCCGCCGCCTCGTGCACGGCCTGCTGATCGCCGCTGCGCTGGGCTTCCTCGCGCTCTTCCTGCTGCTGCCGCTTGCGGCCGTTTTCGTCGAAGCGCTGCGCAAAGGCATCGGCACCTACGTCGCCGCGGTCGTGCATCCCGAAGCGATCGCCGCGATCGAACTCACGCTGCTCGTCGCCGCGATCGCCGTGCCGCTGAACACCGTGTTCGGCGTCGCCGCCGCCTGGGCGATGACGCGCTTCGAATTCCGCGGCAAGGCGCTGCTCGGCGCGCTGATCGACCTGCCGTTCTCGGTGTCGCCGGTCGTCTCGGGCCTGATCTACGTACTGCTGTTCGGCGCGCAGGGCTGGTTCGGGCCGTGGCTGCAGGAACATGACATCAAGCTGATCTTCGCCGTGCCCGGGCTCGTGCTCGCGACGATCTTCGTGACCCTGCCGTTCGTCGCGCGCGAACTGATTCCGCTGATGCAGTCGCAGGGCAGCGACGAGGAAGAAGCCGCACGCGTGCTCGGCGCCAGCGGCTGGCAGACGTTCTTCCGCGTGACCCTGCCGAACATCCGCTGGGCGCTGCTCTACGGCGTGCTGCTCTGCAACGCGCGTGCGATGGGCGAGTTCGGCGCGGTGTCGGTCGT
>CAMLLF010000150.1 GCA_946480705.1 uncultured Lysobacteraceae bacterium
ACACGGAGCACGGCGCGGGCAACCTGTTCGCGGTCGGCGACGAGTCGCAGTCGATCTACGGCTTCCGGCACGCCGACGTCGGCATCTTCCGCGCGCGCCGCGTGCAGCCTGCCGGTGATCCGCAAGGACTTCATCGTCGATCCCTACCAGGTCTACGAGGCGCGCGTGCTCGGCGCCGACTGCATCCTGCTGATCGTCGCAGCGCTCGGCGACGCGGCGCTGATCGAACTCGCCGCGCTCGCGATCGATCTCGGCATGGACGTGCTCGTCGAAGTCCACGACGCCGGCGAAATGGACCGCGCGCTCGCCGTCGCCGAACGCCTGCCCGTGCTGATCGGCATCAACAACCGCAACCTGCGCACGTTCGAGGTCTCGCTGCAGACCACGCTCGACCTGCGCGCGCGCGTGCCTGCGGGCCATGTCCTCGTCACCGAGAGCGGCATCCTCGCGCCGGCCGACGTCGCACTGATGCGCGACAACGGCGTGCACGCCTTCCTTGTCGGCGAAGCCTTCATGCGAGCGCCGGATCCGGGGACGGAGTTGCTGCGGTTGTTTGCGTAAGGCCCACGAAAGAGTGTGGAGGAGTGGGAAACGAGTAGAGCGGCTGCGGTCAAACGTGCTCTTTTCTCGCTCCTCCGCACTCTTTTCCAGGTCCAGGCCCGTTGGCCTCACCGCCACCTACGGCCGTGTGCCCGACAGCGCTTCGCGCGCATGAAGATCGCGCAGGATCGCGCAGCCGGCTTCGTGCAGCGCGGCGGCGTTGTCCGGTGCGACCTCGGCGAGCAGCGCGGCGACGACGTCGCCGCCCGTCGCGTCGGTGTTCGCCTGCAGGCGTTCGATCAGTGCGGCGGTCAGCGCGTTGATTTCGAGAAAGCCGACCTCGTCGCGACGATCGCGGATCAGCAGCAGCAGCGTCGGTGCGCCAGGCGCCTCGTCGGGCCGGAAATCGGCCGAGATGCGGTGCACCGGAAAGCGATAGCCGAGCACCCAGGCCAGCGGCGAAACCACGGGAATGCCGGCGACGACGTCGCCACCGGCGTCGTGCGGCTGATCGTCGATTTCCTGTTCGTCGAGCGACAGCGCGAGCTCGGCCCATTCGTAGTGCGCGAGTTCGAGCAGGAACGGCGGGTCGCCGCAGCCGTCGCCCTGGCGCTGTTCGAGCCAGCGCAGGAATTCGCGGCCGATCTCGGGAAACAGCGGCGTCTGCGCGCGGTGGTCGCGCAGGAACGCGGCGATCAGCGCGTGCCAGCCGGCATCGGCATACAGCGTGCGGATGACGGGAAAATTGCTCGACAGCAAACCTTCCACATTGTTGTAGAACAGTTCGCGATAGACCTGCATGCGCCGCGGATCGACGCCGGACGGCAGATCGGCGCGTTCCGGCTCGCGGATGCACGCGGCGAAATCGCGTTGCAGCGCATGCAGCTCAGCCGCGGGCGGCATGGCGTTCGACGGGTGCATTAAGGCTCTGCAGGCGGCGGATCTGGTCGAGTTCCGCGACGAGTTCGTTCATCGGCGGGAAATTGAAGTCGCGCTCGAGCAGCGTCGGGCGCACGCCGAAGCGCGCATAGGCGCGTTCGAGCAGACGCCAGACCGGATCGATCACGGCCGCACCGTGGGTGTCGACCTTGAGCCCGGGCGCTTCGTCGTAGTGTCCGGCGACGTGGTAGTAGGCGATGCGCTCGCCCGGCATCGCATCGAGGTACGCGGCGGCGTCGTAGCCGTGGTTGACGCTGTTGACGTGGATGTTGTTGATGTCGAGCAGCAGGTCGCAGTCGGCCGCGGCGACGACCTCGCGCACGAAGTCGGCCTCGTCCATCTCGCGGCCGGGTGCCGCGTAGTACGAGACGTTCTCGACCGCGATGCGCCGGCCGAGCAGGTCCTGCGTGCGGCGTATGCGCGCGGCGACCCAGTCGACCGCGGCGCGCGTGAACGGAATCGGCATCAGGTCGTACAGATGCCCGTCGTCCGAACAGTAGGAAAGATGTTCGCTGTACAGCGCGATGCCGTGCGCGTCGAGCAGGCGCCGGATCTTGACGATCAGCGTCTCGTCGAGCGGCGCCGGACTGCCGAGGCTCAGGCTCAGGCCATGGCAGACGAACGCGTGGCGCTCGGTGAAGCTGCGCAGCTGGCGGCCGAGCGATCCGCCGACGTTGATCCAGTTTTCCGGCGCGATCTCGAAGAAATCGATGGCCGACGCGGGCGTACCCGCGGCAGCCGGATAACCGTGTTGAGCGAGCGGGCCCAGAAGGGCCCGCCGCAGGCCAAGGCCCGCACCGCTGGGAGAGTAGCGCGGGCTCATGGTGACGCCGCTTACTTCTTGTCGCCGCCGCAGGAGCCTTCCTTGCCCTTGTCGCCGCCGCACGAACCTTCCTTGCCCTTCTTGGCGTCGCCGCCGCACTTGCCTTCGCCGCACTTGCCTTCCTTGCCCTTGTGCGCGGCTTCCATTTCGGCCTTGCTGATCGAGCCGTTCTTGTCGGTGTCGACCTTGTCGAAATGCTGGCCCTTGTGGGCGTCGAATTCGGCCTTGGAGACCGAACCGTCCTTGTTCGTGTCCATCTTGTCCATGCCGCACTTGCCTTCACCGCACTTGCCTTCACCGCACTTGCCTTCGCCGAAACCGGTGGTCATGTAGCCGCTGGCGAGCTGGTTGAGCTGGAACGCGGTGTCGGCGCTGGCCATCTGCGCGAACGACAGGGTGCCGATGAAAGCCGTGCCGAGAGCGAGCGTCAGCGGTTTCGCGATCTTCGTGGACATTGCAAGTTCTCCGTGAATAGACGGGCTTACGCCCGCAGGGGTAACAGCTGCTCGTGCAGCGATGACGCACCACGCGGCGGAGAACCTGCCCAGAGGAAGATTCTGCCCTCCGTACGCGAAGTGCGCAGACATATACGCGGACGACTGCAGTTCGGATGCATGCTGCACTGCAGCGCGTCAGCGTGGACTACCAGACCGGAGCGATGCGCGAATTCTTTCATACCGATATGGCGGTTAAGAACGTGCGATGTCGCGATGCTGGACCGGTTGAGGGCCGGCGGGACGGCGCCGGGTGTCGTTCCGGCGCGGCGCCGTTTCGTTTCGGCGCAGGCGGCGCGCTGCCGCGCATCGGTGCAACATCGGCGCGGTCGCGGCGCGAGGCTGCGGCTGCGAAAGCGGAGACCGGATCCGTGAGGCTTTTATGACGACGCCGCCGCGGAGCGCGGCGGCGTCGAACGCACCGTGTCCGTTGCGGACCGATGCGGATCGCTGATCGCGGCCGCGGGCCGCGATCGTTCAAAAGTGGATCTGTGCGCGCAGCTCGGTGATCTTCGGATCGAGCGCGAGCGCGCCCTTGTCGCTGAACGCGCGGACGTAGTTCGCCTGCAGCTTGAAATGCTGGCCGAAATACCAGTTCACGCCGAGCGTCCAGTCGTGCTGCCTGCCGCCGGCGACGATGCCGTCGTCGAGATCGAGCGTGGAGTAGCGCAGGCCGAGTTCGACCGCGCCGTGGTCGTGCTTCGGCTTGACGTTGCCGAACGCGCCGCTCTTGTAGGGCCGGCTCTCGCCGGTCAGCACGTAGCTCGCATACAGGTAGGCGCCGTCGGCCGCGAAATCGCGCGCCGTGCGGCGCGACGCGTCGAGGGTCAGGAACTCGCCCTGCAGCGAGAACGGTCCCTGCGCCCAGGCGCCTTCGAGGCCGACGCGCTTGATCTGGTCGGCACCGCCGAGATTGCCGGTGTCGATCAGGCGGATCGCCGTGAGGTTGGCTTCGGGACGCGCGCGGATCCGCGCGATCTCGTCGTCGCGTTCCTCGATCGACCCGGCGATGCCCAGGTGCACGATCGAGGTCTCGCTCTTGACCGGATTGAACACGGCGCGCGCGGCCCAGGTCGTGCCGTCGTTGTCGCCGTTCAGATCGCCGCCGCTGAACACGGCCGCGTTGAGCAGCCAGCCCGGCACGTTTTCATAGGTCCAGTCGAGACCGATGCGGCGCCCCTGGTTCACGGCCTGCACGGGCAGTGCACGCTCCAGGAAGGTCGTCGCGCCTGATCCGATCGCGCCTTCCTCGAAGCCCACCGGCGTCTTGAACTGGCCGATCCGGAAGTCGCCGACCCGCTTGTTGAGCAGCCGGAAATACGCGTCGACCCAGACGTGCGCCTGGAAGTCGTAGCCGGCCGCGAGTTCCCAGACGCCGTTCTTGCGCGCATAAAGATAAGTCTCCTTGCGGCGCCAGGTTTCGAGATCCTCGAAGCGCGCCGCGCCGCTGGGCAGCGTGTCGTCGGAGAAGCGGTTGGTGTCGTACTGGATCGTGCCGCGCACGCCGTACTCGATGCCGGATCCGGTCTTGAATTTCGTCGGCCAGTCGCCGAGCAGTTCGTAGGCGTGGGCCGGCCCGGCCAGGGCCAGGCCGATGCCGAGCGCCAGCAGGGCAGGGGCCGGCGCGGCGGCGTAGACGCGGAAGTTCATCGGGTATTCCTGGACAGTGAGAGATGACGGCGCGATTGCAGCATCGCGTTCGCCGCCGCCAGAAGTTATCTGGCGTTGTGTGCTTATGCCGTTTCCGTCGCGACGGTCTTGTCCTTGAATTCGCACAGGTCGCGAATGACGCAGGCCGGACAGTCGGGCTTGCGCGCCTTGCAGACGTAGCGCCCGTGCAGGATCAGCCAGTGATGCGCGTCCTGTTTGAACTCCGCGGGCACGGTCTTCTCGAGCTTGTCCTCGACGGCGCGGACCGTCGCGCCTTTCGCGAGTCCGGTGCGGTTCGACACGCGGAAGATGTGCGTGTCGACGGCGATCGTCGGCTGGCCGAATGCGGTGTTGAGCACGACGTTCGCGGTCTTGCGCCCGACGCCGGGCAGCGCCTCGAGCGCCTCGCGCGTCCGGGGCACTTCGCCGCCGTAGTCCTCGACGAGGATGCGGCAGGTGGCGATCACGTTCTTCGCTTTCGCGTTGTACAGCCCGATCGTGGAAATGTACTTCTTTAAACCTTCCTCGCCGAGCGCGAGGATCGCGGCCGGCGTGTTCGCGACCGGGAACAGCTTGCGCGTGGCCTTGTTGACGCCGACGTCGGTGGCCTGCGCCGACAGCGTCACGGCGACGAGCAGTTCGAACGGCGTGGCGTAGTCGAGCTCCGTCGTCGGTTTCGGATTGAGTTCGCGCAGGCGGCGGAAGATTTCGTGGCGCTTGGCGGGGTTCATGCGAGGGGCGGGTCCTGTGGCGGCGATGCGGCGCGGTGGAGCGTGCGAAAGAGCGCGACGGCGAGCGCCGCGGCGATCAGCAGTCCGCCGGGCGAGACGAGCCACGCGAGCAGATCGACGAACGCATCCGGGAAGCCCGGCGGCGCAAGCGCCGCGGCACCGCGCAGTGCGCCGGCTGCGACGGGTGCCGCGATCAGCGCGGCGCCGGGCGGCAACGGCAGTTGGCCGGTCGCGCCGCGCTGCCACCAGACGGCGTTCGCGGCAGCCAGCGGCAGGACCGCGTCGAAACCGGCGGGCGCCGCCGCCCAGGCTGCGGCCAGCCAGATCGACACGGCCGCAGCGACGGTGCACCAGAGCGCCGTTGCGAACGCCGAGGTCCCGCGATCGAACCACCGCGTCGCGGCGAGCACGGCGAACGCGACGGCAACGCCACTGCCGAGCACGAGCCCGGCGCGCAGGTCGGCGGCGACGAATACGAGCGGCGCGAGACCGAGCAGCGCCGCAGCGAACGCATTCGATTCGCGCGGCGTCACGGCGATGCCTCGGCGGCGAACCAGGCGTCGCCGCGCGCCGCGTAGGCGTCGAGCACGGCGCGCACGCGCACGAGAATCGCGCGCGGCGTGACCGTCGCCGCGCCGAACTGATCGAACTCGCCGCCGTCGCGGCGGACCGTCCAGCGCGGCGGCGCCGGATCGCGCAGCGAACGGCCTGCGAGCGCGCCGAGCCAGCGACCGCCGTCGTGTTCGAACGCATCGCCGAGTCCGCGCGTTTCGCCGTGTCCGATCACGCGCACGCCGAGCAGCGTGCCGTCGCGCGCGATGCCGATGCGCAGCCGCAGCGGACCGCCGTAGCCCTGCGCGATCGCGTCGACGACGAGCGCGCTCGGCCGGCCGCCGCGTCGCGCGCGCCAGAGCGGCAGCGCGTCGTCGCTGCCGAGTGCCTCGGGATCGCGCAGCACGGTGCGCTCGCGCGTCGGATCGTTGTCGTAGACCGCTGCCGGCAGCACGCCGGTCAGCGACACGGGCCTGCCGTTGGACTGGCGTGCGGACAATGCGCAGCACGCCGGCGAGTTCGGCGAGCGCGCCGGCGCGCTCGCGTTCGTGCAGGCCGTCGCGCGTCGCGAACGCGGCGAGCGCGAGCACCAGTGCGGCGAGCAGCACCTGGGCGGACAGCGGCCATGCGCGGCGCAGCGGCTCAGCCACGGCCGTGTCCGTAGATGCGCGGCCGCGTGTTCAGGTCGATCAGCGGCGCGATCTGGTTCATGAACAGCACGACGAACGCGACGCCGTCGGGCAGATGACCCCAGCGGCGGATCGCGAGCGTGAGCGCGGCGACGCCGCAGCCGAACACGAAGCGGCCGCGCGGCGACGTGCAGCCGCTGACCGGATCGGTCGCGATGAACCACGCGGCGAGCATGAGGCCGCCGGCCGTCAGATGCGCGAGCGGCGACGGATGCCGCTCGGTGTCGAGCAGCCAGACCGGCAGGGTCAGCGCGATTGTCGTCAGGATGACGCCGGCCGGTGCATGCCAGCCGATCACGCGGCGCCACAGCAGATAGACGCCGCCGAGCGCGAGCGCGAGTGCGATCCAGGCCCAGGCCGCGGCGCCGCTGCGCTGGTACAGCGCATTCGCGTGCAGTTCGGGCAGGCGCAGACCCTGCGCGACGAGTTGTTTCGTCGCGTCGAGCGGCGTGGCCGACGCGAGCGTGTCCCAGCCCGCGGCCGGCGCCGCGGCGAACACCGCGCGCGCGGCGTCGCCGAGTCCGACGAAACCGCCGGGCCAGTGCGCGAGTTCGCGCGGGAATGCCATCAGCGCGAAGGCGCAGCCGGCCATTGCCGGATTGAGCAGGTTGGCGCCGAGACCGCCGTAGGCGTACTTGCCGAGACCGAGCGCGACGAACATGCCCGTGACCGCGACCCACCACGGCGCCAGCGGCGTGATGCTCATGGCCAACAGCGCCGCCGTGACGACGGTCGAGACGTCCGCGATGCCGCCGCTCGCCGCGGCACCGCGCCAGCAGCGGACCGAGGCTTCGACGAGCAGGCCGGCCGCGACGGCCAGCGCGAGCTGGAACACGAGGCCGAAGCCGAAAAAATACAGATGCAGCATGGCGCCGGGCAGCAGCGCGAGCAGCACGTCGCCCATGACGCGGCGCACGCGGTTGCCGGCCGGAATATGCGGCGCGGGCGCCGTCGGAAACGTCTTCACGGCGTGTCCTTCTGCTCCGCGTCGCCGGCCGGCGGCGCGGGTCCGGCCTGCTGCGCGCGCCGGGCCTTGCCGCGAGCGATTGCGGCGAGCACGGCGGATTTGTCCATGCGTGCCGCAACCGCCGGTGCGCCGGATTCGGCCGGGACTGCGGATTCGGCCGGCGGCCGCGGCGTCGGCGCGGCCGCCTGTTCCTGGGCGACCGCTTCGCGGCGCGCGGCGACGCGCGCGACTTTCTCCGCCTGTTCGCGCGCGAGCCGCGCGGTGCGGGCGAGGTAGCGTTCGCGCGCGTGGTCGGCGCGCACGCGGGCCGCGCGCGCCAGCGCGTGCGCGGTCTTGCCCTGGCGATACGATTCCACGAGTGGAATCTGCGACGGACAGACGAATGCGCAGCAGCCGCATTCGATGCAGTCGGCGAGGCCGAGCCCGGCGGCGCCGTCGACATCGCCGTCGCGCAGCAGGCGCAGCAGCTCCTGCGGCTGCAGCCGTACCGGACAGACGTCGGCGCAGTCGCCGCAGCGGATGCAGGGCAGCTCCGGCGCGCGCGGCCGTACGTCCTCGCCGGCCAGCACGACGATCGCGTTGCTCGTGCGGGTCAGCGCGACGTCGTCGTGCGGCAGCGCGACGCCCATGAGCGGGCCGCCGAGCACGAGCCGCGCCG
>CAMLLF010000151.1 GCA_946480705.1 uncultured Lysobacteraceae bacterium
AGCAGAACTACGACGCCGCCATCCTGCTCTATAACTCCGACGGCAGCGTCCCCGAGCTCAGCGGCAACGGAACACGCTGCGCCGCCGCCTTCCTCGGCGTGGTCGTCGCCGTCGTACTCCTCGGACCGGTCGACCAGCCCGAGTGCCGACGCGCGTGCGATCGCGTGGCTCCTGTCGAAGTAAGGCTTCAATGCGTCTGCGACCAGCATCGAGCTGTTCGACAGATTCGATATTGCTTGGCAGCCGGCTGCCATCGCTTCAGCGGCACCAAGAAATACATCGCGCCTCATCGCGTGTTCGCGGTCGGTGCGCTTTACGTCACGATCATTCTTGAGCTGTTCCACGAGCCGTCTTTCGTGGCCGCGATTGGTAAGGTAGATGCCAAACAGTGCAAACAGGCCGGCGATCACGCTGCCGACTACCGACCATGCCGCGGCTGGTATCTGCGCTAGCCATGCTGGAATTGCCGCAAGGAACGAAGTAATCGCTTCCACAACGTAGCCCCATTATCGGTTTACGTAACCCGACCTCAGAGCGGTCGCGGTCAACTTAATCGTGTCGACACGAAGCGCGATCCCATCGAACCTCACGCACGGGCGTGTCTGTAGTGACGGATGCGCCATCGAATGGAACGGCAATTGCTGTATTCGAGAGAAATCCCTCTTCAGATTGGGTTCCCGTGCCCTGGAGGCCTGGCCAATGAATGAAATACGGGTGCTTGTAAAGCCGTCTGCTCCCGCAGGGCGACTTGTTCCTCGGTATGACAATGAGTCGCGAATTCTCGTAGCCGAGTCGGATGTTGCGCGACCTATGCTCTTCGGCGTGGACGTCGATGGTTCGGTCGTATTCGATCTTGATGAGTCGAGAGTCCTCGCCATTGTGGATATTCATGTATCGCGGGAGCGCTGGAAACGAGTCATCGCTCACGATCTCCCAGTCTCGCGAACGGTCGGAGACATCGAATTTACGAAGCAGACCATTCAGCACAAGAGTTTCCATCTACCACTCACGATGACTTGCGATGCGTTAGCGACGAGCGTCCGCATCGAGCTGGGCGTGCGTAGCCCAGATCGTGCGGTCATGCTTTCCGACCGATGCATGGCTCTATTGTCAGGTGATGTACTGTCGGGGTTTCAATTCCAGCTATTTGGCTGACTTTCAGAGGGCTTGGCTTTGCGCTGGGCCCTCTGTTTTTGGGCCTTCCGGGATTTCAGTGGGTCGCGAAAGGTAGGACGATGGAAGGCCTCTGATGAGCGGAGGTCTTCGGATGGGCGACGTGGAGCCGTATCGGCAGATTCTCGGATTGCCTGTCGGTTGATTGCGAGCCCGACGAAGTTGCGCGAATGCGAGACTGAGCCGCAATGCGGCATTGATGTCTGATCACCAGCAAGGGCTCGCCCGTCGGGAGGGCTCTTGCTGGTTTTGCGGGGCGGGATACTGTCGGGGTTTCAGTTCCGGCTAGATGGCTGACTGCTAGAGAGTCCGACTTCGTATCGGGCCCTAAGGTTCTGAAGTCAGCGTTTTCGCCCTAGTTCTGTCGCTTCAGCTCCGCGGCGAACGCTCCATATTCCGCAGCAAGTGCGACTGCGATTGCGGGGCGCGTCAACAACCCCGCGAGCATCGGCGGCACGTCGACCGCACGGCCGATCAGCGGCTCGACGATGCTTTCAAACTTCGCCGGATGCGCCGTCGATACGACACACCAGTCGCCATCGGCGCCGTCGCGGCGCAGGTCTTCGAGCACCTTCACCGCGCACGCCGTGTGTGGGCAGAACACTTCGCCATGATCGCGATAGCGACGCTCGATGACCTCGCGGATCGCATCATCGTCGACGCGTTCGGCACGGAACGCGCGCCGCAGTTCGCCGTCATCGGGATACAGCCACCGCAGCCGCTCGAAGTTGCTCGGCGCACCGACGTCCATCGCGTTCGCGAGCGTCGCGATGCTCGCGCGCGGCATGTAGTCGGCGCCGTCGAAGAACTGCGGCAGCACGTCGTTGGCATTCGTCGCGAGCACGATGCGGCCGAGCGGCAGGCCGATTGCCCGCGCGAGGATCGCGGCGAAGGCGTTGCCGAGGTTGCCGGTCGGTACGACGAGGTTCAGCGGCTGGCCGTGCGTGCGCCAGTGCGTCAGCGCCGCGTACGCGTAGTAGCTCATCTGCGGCAGCAGGCGGCCGAGGCTGATGCTGTTGGCGGAACTCAGCGGGACGTCGTGCTGTAGTGCCGCATCGTTGAGCGCCTGCTTCACGAGCGACTGGCAGTCGTCGAACGATCCGGAAACCTTGTACGTGTGGATATTGCCGCCAAAGCAGGCGAGCTGGTGCGCCTGCCGCGGGGAGACGCGGCCGTCGGGGTAGAGCACGGCGACGCGCAGGCCTGCTTTTCCGTGAAACGCGCCGGCAACGGCGGCGCCGGTGTCGCCCGAGGTGGCCACGACGATCGTCAGCGGCCGGTCGCGGTCGCGCTGCAGTCGCGTCAGGCACGCGGCGAGGAAGCGCGCGCCGAAGTCCTTGAACGCGGCGGTCGGTCCGTGAAACAGCTCGAGCACGTAGTCCTGCGGTGTGGCGAGTGCGACGAGCGGCGCGGCGAAGTCGAAGGCTTCGGCGCAGATCGCGGGGAGTTCGGCGGCGAGCGGATCGCCGTCGAAGAACGGCTGCAGCAGGCGTGTCGCGATCTCGGGCAAGCTCTCGCAGCCGTCGAATTCACGCGGCGAGAACGACGGCAAGGTCGCGGGAACATAGAGTCCGCCGTCAGGCGCGAGGCCCGCGGCGATCGCGGCGGATAGTCCGCTGGGAGCGGCACCGCCGCGGGTGCTGATGAAATTCATGCGATCACCTGTGCGGCCGGTCCGGCGACCGGCGAGATGTAGGTCTGGCTCGTGAAGCCGGCGTCGGCAAACGCCGCAGCCATGGCCGGTGCGGCAGCGCGTGCCTGCGTTTCGTTTTCGAACCACGCGAACACGCTGGGGCCTGCGCCCGAAATGCTCGCGCCCATCGCGTCGCCGGCGAGAGCCGCCTGCTTCACCGCGGCGAAACCTCCGATCAGCGGCGCGCGGCGCGGCTCGACGAGCACGTCGCTCAAGCCCGCGCGCACGAGCGCGGCATCGCCACGCCAGCAGCCGGCCAGCACGAGGCTCAGGTTCGCGCTCTGCGTGACGAACTGCTTCAACTCATAGGCGCCGGCCAGGGCAGCGCGCGCGCGGCGCGTCTCGAGCACGGCGTCGGGATGCACGAGCACGCAGGTCCACGCGGGCGGTACGGGCACGGGGACGACGTGATCCGCGGTCGCGAGTGCGACGCCACCAAGCAGCATCGGCCCGACGTTGTCGCCGTGGCGCCCGCCGCTCGCGACGGCTTCGCCGGTCACGGCGAACGGATACAGCTCGACGGCGGCGAGCGGCGTGTCGAGCAGCGCGTTCGCGGCGACGAGTGCGGCGACGCACGAGGCGGCGGAGCCGCCCATGCCGGAGCCCAGCGGTATGCCCTTGTCGAGTTCGATCTCGAAGCCGAACGGCAGTTGCAACGCATCACGCAGCGCGATCAGCGCGGCGCCCGCGGTGTTGGCCGCCGCTTCGTGCGGCAATTCGACGGTGCTGCCGCGGATCGCGGCGACGCGCACGAGCGGCTCGGCGATCCGCCGCACCGTCGCGCGGTCACCCGCACCAGCGATGGAATGGCCGAGAATGTCGAAGCCGACGCCGATGTTGCCGACCGACGCCGGCGAGAACGCGGTTGCACGGTCGCGCATCAGAGGCGTGCTCCGAGCGTGCCGGCGACGCGCAGCAGGTCGGCGAACACGCCGGCCGCGGTGACTTCGGGGCCGGCGCCCGGCCCCTGCACGACGAGCGGATTGTTGCAATAGCGCCGTGTGGAGAATTGCACGATGTTGTCGGTCTCGCGCAGGTGGGCGAAGGCGTGCGTGTCGCCGAGTTCGACGAGGCCGACGCTCGCGCGCCCGTCGCGATCCAGGCGCGCGACATAGCGCAGTACCTTGCCGGCCGCCGACGCAGCGGCATGGCGCGCCGCGAAGGACGCATCGAGTTCGCTCAGGCGCGACATGAATTCGTCGGGCGCGGCGTCGCGCAGTACGGCCGGCACGAGGCTTTCGACCTCGACGTTCTCAAGAGACAGCTCGCGCCCGGCTTCGCGCGCGAGGATCACAAGCTTGCGCGCGACGTCGGTGCCCGAGAGATCGTCGCGCGGATCGGGTTCGGTATAGCCAAGGCCATGCGCCTCGCGCACGAGCGCGGAGAACGCGGTCGAGCCGTCGTAGCGGTTGAACAGCCAGGCCAGCGTGCCCGAGAAAATGCCGTCGATCGCGACGATGTCGTCGCCGGTGTCGAGCAGGTCGCGCAGTGTGCTGACGACCGGAAGGCCTGCACCGACGGTCGCCTCGTAGCGGAAGCGCGCGCCGCTCGCGGCCATCGCGTCGCGGATCGCGCGGTAGCGTTCGATCGGGCCGGCGCCGGCCTGCTTGTTCGGCGTGATCACGTGGATGCCGGCCGCGAGCCAGCCGGCGTAGCGCTCGGCCACGCGCGAACTCGCGCTGCAGTCGACGATGACGGTGTGCGGCAGATGCGCGGCCTGCAGGTGTTCGGTGAAGCGGTCGAGATCGACCTCGAGCGTGGATTCGTCGAGGCGCCGCTGCCAGTCGGCCGTCGTGCCGCGGTCGTCGAGCCACATGCGGCCGCGCGAGGCGACTGCACGCAGCCGCAGATCGAGGTTCGTGTCGCGCTTGAGCCGCACCTGCGCCGCGGCGAGCTGGTCGAGCAGCGCGCTGCCGACCTTGCCGGGACCGATCACGCCGACCGAAATCGTCTGCGCCGACAGCCAGAAGCCCGCATGCGCCGCGCGCAGCGCCTTGTCGGCGTCGGCGCTTGCGATCGCTACGGAGATGTTGCGTTCCGAGGCGCCCTGCGCGATCGCGCGGATGTTGACGCGTGCGCGCGCGAGCGAGTCGAACAGCCGCGCGGCGACGCCCGGGGTGCCGGCCATGCCGTCGCCGACCGCGGCGAGCACGCTGATGCCGCGGATCAATTGCACGTTCTGCACCTGTGCATCGGCGAGTTCGCGCGCGAACGCGGCCTGCAGCGCGCGGCGCGCGGTCTCCGCTTCGGCGTCGCGCACGACGCAGCAGATTGAATGCTCGGAAGACCCCTGCGAGATCATGACGACCGAGACGCGCGCGTCGCGCAAGGCGGCGAACACGCGCTCGGCCGTGCCCGGCACGCCGATCATGCCGGCGCCTTCGAGATTCAGCAGCGCAAGGTCGGGCGACAGCGTCAGGCCCTTGACCGGACCCGCGTCGTCGCTGACCGCGGCGATGCGCGTGCCGGGATGCTCCGGGCGAAACGTGTTGCGGATGATGATGGGCAGGCCGCGGCTGATCGCCGGCGTCATGGTCTGCGGATGTACCACCTTGGCGCCGAAATACGCGAGTTCGCAGGCTTCGTGGTACGACAGCGCCGCGAGCGGCACGGCCTCGGGCACGAGGCGCGGGTCGGCCGACAGCACGCCGTCGACGTCGGTCCAGATGTGCAGTTCTTGCGCATGGAACAAGGCTGCAAAAATAGCGCCGGAATAGTCGCTGCCGTTGCGGCCGAGAATCGTGATGCGGTTGCCTTCGTCGCGCGCGACGAAGCCGGTGATGACGATGCGCCGCGCCGGATTGGCCTCGCGCCAGCGCGCCAGGCGCGCTTCGCTCTGTGGCCAGTCGACCGCGACGCCGAGATCGCCGTGATGCACGACGAGCACGTCGCGCGCATCGAGCATGACCGCGTCTTCGCCGAGCGCGCGCAGATGTTCGCTGAGCAGGCGCGCGGAATAGACCTCGCCGAGTCCCTGCACGCGTTCGAGCGCTTCACGCGTCGGCGTGGCGAGCACGGCGAGCGCATTGAGGAGCTGGGCGAGTTCGTCGAATTCGCGCTGCAGCCAGGCGTTCGTTGGTGCCGCGGCATCGGCGAGCAGGTCGCCGGCCGCGCGCAGGTGGCGTTCGCGCAAGGCTTCCCACGGCGTGCGCCAGTCGCGGCCATCGGCGGCGGTGTGGGCGAGCGCGATCAGCGCATCGGTGACGCCCTTCATCGCCGAGACGACCGTGGCCTGCACGGTTTCGCCGCGTGCGCGCAGCAGGTCGGCGACATGGCGGTAGCGCGCGGCATCGGCGACGGAAGATCCGCCGAACTTGTGCGCAATGACGAGAGGGGATTGCGGTGCGGCCGAAACGGCCGGCGCGTGATCCTGCAGTACGACAGCGGGCGAACTCATCGAGCCTCCAGTGAGGCCCCGCATTCGTCGGATCCGGGCTTGGCCCCGCATCCTGGTGAGGTGCGGGGCCGTTTGCGTGAGAAACCTATTCGCGCACGACTCGCCGCACCAACGTAGTGGTGGACGTCGTAATCGTCGTGGTACCGAGGCCAAAGCCGCCGGCCGCCGCAGTAGCGGTCGTCAGGGGCGTGCAGTGGCGGATCGGTGCGGGCATGGGCGTCGAGTGGAACGGATGGCGCGGCGATGTGTCAAGCGGCTGTGCGGAATAAGGCCGGGAATCGGAAATCGTAAGAAGCGGATGCTTGCCGCCTGATCCGGCGCGCGCCAGTCCTTGAAGCCCTCTCCCCGACAGCGGTCGGGGGAGAGGGAGTCTGCTTCGCTACTACACCTTCGCCGTCAGCGCGTCATACAGCAGCGTCCTGCGCCAGCCGTCGAGCGCCTCGGGCCACTCGCGGTCGAACACGAAGGCTTCGAGATGCCGGCGCGCGCAGAGCAGGCCGTCGGGGATGTCGAGTTCCGTCGCGATCGCGACGACGGACTCCTTCATCGCCGCGATGATGCGCTTCTGCGCGGGCGTGGGCAGCGGAAAAACCGGCGCGAAATCGAGTTCGTCGGCTTCCAGCGGATCGGTCAGCACCGACAGCAGTTCGTCGCGCTGCGCGCCGCGCAGGGCGCGCAGGCCCTTGGCGCGCTGGAACAGCTCGTCGATGTCGCGCGGTATATTTGTGACGAAATCCATGATGTGCGCGTCGTCGAGCAGCCACGGCCGCGGCTTGTCGACGCGGCGGGCGGTCGCCTCGCGCCACAGCAGCACGCGGCGCAGCAGCGCCTGGCGTTCGCGCGGCCACTCGGCGGCGCTCTTGAAGCCGCGCTGCGGCTGCGGGTCGCCGTCGCGGCTGCGCGCCTTCTGCAGCAGGCGCCGGCAGTCCTCGGCGTGCCAGTCGCGGCGGCCGCGCTGGTCCAGGCGGGCGTCGAGTTCCGCATGCAGCGCGGGCAGGTGCACGACGTCCTGCGCGGCGTATTCCAGCTGCTCGGTGCTCAGCGGCCGGCGCAGCCAGTCCGAACGCGTCTCGGCCTTGGGCAGGTCCACGCCGGTGATCGCGGCGACGAGCTTCTGGTAGCTGAGCCCCGCGCCGAAGCCGGTCATCGCGGCGGCGATCTGCGTGTCGAACAGCTGGCCGATGCCGGCGGGCACTGCGACCGCGAGCGCTTCGAGGTCTTCGCTCGCGCTGTGCATGACGCAGGTATTGGCCGGATCGGCGAGCAGCGGGCCGAGCGCGCCGACCCCGTTCAGCGCAAGCGGGTCGAGCAGCGCGATCTCGCCGCCGAGGTTGACCTGGGTCAGCGCGAGGCGCGGATAGAAACTGTCGACGCGCATGAACTCGGTGTCGAGTCCGATCAGTCGGGCGGGGTTGTGGCGCGCGACGAGCGCGGCAGCGGCGTCGGGCTGCGCAATCCAGTGGTGCAAGCAAGGCTCCGTTTTCGGGCGTGTTTTCTGGGGCGTGCGGTGCACGCGGTTGTCAGGCAGAACGCGTTAGCCTAAGGTCAGTTGCCCTTGCTGTCACATTCGCCGAGCGCATGGCTGGTCAGGAAAACGTCCGCAAGCAGACTACCTGGGGCGGCGCTGCGGGTATCGCCCTGCTCGGATTCGCGCTCGTCTACCGGTTTTTTCCCGACGTCATCCACGTGTCGCCGGGCCAGCGGCCGGCCAGCCTGCCGGTGCGCACGAGCGCGCCGCCGCCGCC
>CAMLLF010000152.1 GCA_946480705.1 uncultured Lysobacteraceae bacterium
ACGTGTGCTCTTCCGATCTATCCCGACAATACGACGGCCGGTGGCCGCGCCGAGAATCGGTCGCGACCCCGTTCGGAGCCGCCGCCGTGAACGCCAGAACACGCGCCTTTCGCGACGATTACGCGCGCACGATCACACCGCGCGGCTATCGCGGCCTGCGGCATGCGCTGCTCGTCGCGCTCGCCGGCGGCGCGATGCTCGCGTTCGCGATCTCGCCGCTGCGTGCCGCCGACGTGGCGCGCCTGTGGTGGCTGATACCGGCGACGTTCGTGCTGGCCAACCTCGTCGAATACTTCGTGCACCGACACCTGATGCACAGGGACACGCGCCTGCTGCATGCGATGTACGTGCGTCACACGCTGCGTCACCACCACTATTTCACGCACGACGACGTCGAGCTGACCGGCACGCACGACCTGCACGCCGTGCTGTTCCCGCCGGTGCTGCTGTTCTTCTTCTCGGCCGTCGCGCTCGGCGTCGCCGCCGCGGTCGCGCTGCTGCTGGGCCGCGCCGCCGGGCTGATGTTCTTCGCGCTCGCGCTGGCCTACTACCTGGCCTACGAAGTGCTGCACCTGCTCGCGCATTGGCCGCGCCGCGAAGACACGTCGCGTTCGTCGTGGCTGCGCCGCCTGCTCGTGCACCACCGCCTGCATCACGCGCCGGGGGTCATGGCGCGCGGCAATTTCAACATCGTGTTTCCGCTCGGCGACCGGCTGTTCGGCACGCTGCGGCGTGAATGCCGCGACGCGGCGGCGACGCAATCCACCGGCGAGGCACTCGGCTCCGGCAAAGGCAGCTGATCGTCACCAACCAAGAACCACGCGCCGGGGAGGGCACGATGGATTTCGATCCGGACAGACGGAATTTTCTTGCGGCCGCTTGTGCCGTCGCAGCGGGACTGTGCCTGCCGCGCGGCGCGCAGGCCGCGGCGCCGCCGCGAACGCCGCTGAGCCGGCCGCTGGAACAGCTGCGCAGCCAGTATTCGACGCTGGTCATCGGCTCGGGCTACGGCGGCAGCGTGATGGCTGCGCGCCTGGCCGGCGGCGGTCCGCTCGCGCTGTTCGAGCGCGGGCGCGAATGGCTGCCGCAGGATTTCCCCGACACCGGCGGCGCGGTCGTGCGCGAGCTGCGCAGCGACGCCGCACCGCTCGGCCTGTTCGACTATCGCAGCGGCAGCGATCTCGACGCGCTCGTCGGCAACGGGCTCGGCGGCACGTCGCTGATCAATGCGAACGTCGTGATCGCGCCGGACCGCGACGTGTTCGGCGCCTGGCCCGCGGCGATCCGCGATGCGTATCAGTCGGGCGCGATGGACGTGCATGAACAGCGCGTGCGCGCCATGCTCGCGGTCGAAACCGCCGGCGCGTCGCTGCGCAAGCAGCAGATGCACGCGTCGACGACGGCGCGGCGCCGGCGCGCCGGCGCGAGCGTCGATTTCCGCCGGCTCGACCTCGCCGTGAACCTGAGCCGCTATGCCGGCACGGCCAACGCCGAAGGCGTCGTGCAGACGTCCTGCCGGCTCTGCGGCGACTGCGTCAGCGGCTGCCGCACGGGCGCGAAGAACACGCTGGACGTGAACTATCTGCGCGCCGCCGCGCGCGGCGGCGCGGAAATCTATACGCGTATCGAAGTGGACTTCGTCGAGCGGGCAGGCGGCCTCTGGCGCGTGCACTACGTCGCACGACCGGCCGGCGCGCCGCCGCGGCGCGGCAGCGTGCTCGCCGCGCGCGTCGTCGTCGCGGCCGGCGCGCTCGGATCGAGCCAGATCCTGCTGCGCTCCGCGGCCATGGGACTCGTGCTGCCGGCTGCACTCGGCACGCGCGTGTCGGCGAACGGCGACTTTCTCGGACTGGGCTACAACAGTGCGGTGCAGACCGACACGGTCGGTTTCGGCGAGGGCTCGCCGCGATTCGACCAGCGCCAGGTCGGGCCGACCATCACGGGCGCGGCGCAGTATGCCGCGGCCAATCCGGCGCAGCGGTTCCTGATCGAGGAAGGCGCGTGGCCGCGCGCGCTCGCCGACGCGTTGCGCGTGCTGATGCCGGCGACCGCGTCGGCACCCGACGTGCCGGCCGGCCAGCGCGAGCTGCGCGATATCGCCGGGCTGCGGGCCAACGGCGCGCTGAACCATTCCATGGTCTATCTCGGCATCGGCCACGACAGCGCCGGCGGCCGCATCGCGCTCGATGCGACCGGCCAGGCGCGCATCCGCTGGCCGGGGCTGCCGGCCGAACCGTTCGTCGCGCGCATGCGCGAGGAAATGCGCCGTCATGCCGCCGAATTCGGCGCGAGCCTCGTCGAAAGTCCGCGGGCGCATCCGGTATTCGGCGCGGCGCTGACGACGGTGCATCCGCTCGGCGGCTGCCCGATGGGCGCCGACGCCGGCAGCGGCGTCGTCGACGCGGACGGGCGCGTGTTCGACCCGCGCGGCGGCGTGTACGCCGGCCTCTACGTGACCGACGGCGCAGTGATTCCGGCCTCGCTAGGCGTCAATCCGCTGCTGACGATCGCGGCACTCGCCGAACGCATGGCCGCGCGCATGACCGCCTGAGCGGCTCGCTGCGTCGTACACCTGTCCATTCGTACCAGGAGATCCGCATGAACGCGGTGCTGAGAAGACTTTTCGCCCTGCTGCTGTGCTGCGCCGCTGGAACGCCGCACGCGCGCGGCCTGTTGTTCGACGAGGAAATGCGCGGCCACGGCTACTGGGACGGCGAATTGCGCACGCTGCATTTCGTGCTCGACGTGCGCATTCCCGACATCGACCGCTGGCGCGCGAGTCCGGCGCATCCGGCGCAGGTCTCGGGCAGCTTGCGGCTGGACGCCGCCGCGCCGCAGACGCTGGCCGGCACGCTGGAAATTCTCGCGCCCGCGCCGAACCAGGACGGCCGCGTGCTCGTCTACCGGCTGACCGCGGCAAACTGGCGCTTTCTCGGCGCCAAGCTCGTCCGCAACGACGGCGGCTTCGACCTCATCGACGACGTGACCACGCTCCACGGCGTGCTGCTGCCGCGCACGGCGGCTTGGCCCAGTGTCGGCAGCCTCGTCGACGACGGACAATGGAGCAGCGAGGTACAGTTCGAGTGGTGGCGGCCTTCCATCGTGCTGGCCTTCCTCGATTCCTTCGCGACCATCGACACGCCGTGGTACGAGGTCCCATGGGTCAAGTACGTCTTCATCGACACGACGTTCGGCGCAGTCGCCGGCGAGTTCCTGTTCGACCTGCTGTGAGACGGCGCGGCACGCACGCGCCGCGGCACGCATGAGCCGCGGCGACGTTTCCCGGCTGTACGCCGACGCGTTCGCGGAATTCGCGAACCGCAGCGGCGCATTGCCGGCCTCCGACGCGGTCGCGGCGACGCCGGGTTTCGTGCAGCGCGTCGACGGCCAGGACTTCGGCCGTCGCGTGCAGCAGGCGGTCGATGCGAGCGGCGACGCCGATCTTGGCGTTCGCTTCGGCGCGGCGATCGGCGGGCGCGGCTTCGGCCTGCTCGGCATCGCGACCGCGACCGCGCCGAGCCTGCAGCAGTCGCTCGCGAGCCTCGTGCGCTGGGAGCCATTGACCTCGACGCTGGGCCGCATCGGCATCCGGCGTTCGCGCCGCCATCTGCGTCTGACCTGGACGCCGCACGTCGCGGTGCCGCCGGCGGCGATCGAAGGGATTCTCGGCGGCTGGGTCGCGTTCGGCCGCTTTCTCGTCGGCGAGAACGTGCCCGTCGTCGCGCTCGAACTCGCGCACGCGCGCCGTGCGCGCAGCGAAGCCGACGCCGTGCTCGGCTGCGAAGTGCGCTTCGGCGCGGCCTGCAATGCCGTCGTGATTCCGCTCGACATCCTCGACGCGCGGCCGCGCTATGCGGACGTGCAGCTGCATGCGGCGCTCGCACAGTGGCTCGACGACTGCGTGCAGGTGCTCGGCGAAGGCGATGCGGCGGTATTCGACGCAGGCCGGCTGATCCTCGACCGACTCGCGCTCGGCGAAACCAGCGAGGGCCTCGTCGCCGAGGGACTCGGTCTCGCACGGCGCACGTTCCAGCGGCGGCTCGCGCAGAACGGGCTGAGCTTCCGGCGCCTGCGCGACCTGCTGCGCGCAAGCGTCGCGGTGTGCCGGCTCAGCGGCGGCAGCGAGCGCCTGCTCGACGTCGCCCAGCACGTGGGTTTCGCCGAGCAGGCGACGTTCACGCGCGCGGTGCGCCAGTGGACCGCGCGCACGCCGCGCGAAGTCGCGCGCCTGTTCGCCGCGGACTACGCTGCGCTGCGGCGCTGAAAAGCCGAACGGGGCCGGGTTCACTTAGCTGGCTAAGTGAACCCGGCCCCGTCTGGCTTTTTCCCGAAAGCGCCGACGCGTCCGTGCGGCGGCGATGTCACGCATCAGAAGGAGTAGTTGGCCTGCAGGGTGACCTGACGGCCTTCGCCCGGCGTCGCCCATCCGCTCGCGGCGGTGCGGATGCGCGTGTAGTACTCCTTGTCGAACAGGTTGTTCACGTTGAGCTGCAGGCGCAGATCGCGGTTGACGTTCCAGGCGGCCATCGCACGGTGCGTCCAGTAGTCGTCGGCCTTGGCGAGCGGGCCGTTGAGATTCGTCGCGCTGTGCTGATTGAGGTAGTACGTGCCCTGGTAGTTCACGCCGTAGCCGAACTGCCACTGGCCGACGTCGAGCGTCGTCCACGCATTGAACGCATGCTTGGGCACGCTGACCAGATCGTCGCCGCGCGTGTAGTCCAGGCCGCTCGCAGCCTGACGGTTCGACACACCCTGCAGCACTTCGCTCTGCAGGTAGGTGTAGTTCGCATAGACCGCCCAGTGCTCGGACAGATTGCCGCTGACGCCGAGCAGGATGCCGTCGACGCGCGCTTCGCCGTCGAGCTGCTGCTGGCCCGACGGATTGTCCGGGTTGCCCGGATCGGCGACGCGGTAGTTCTCGCGGTCGTTGCGGAAGATCGACGCGGTCAGCGACAGACGCTGGTCGAGCAGATCCCACTTCGTGCCGATTTCGTAGTTGACGGCGGTTTCCGGATCGACCGTGCAATTGTTCGTGCCCGTCGTGCTGCCGACCGTGCAGGAACCGCTGACCGACGCCTTCGACGGCGTCTTCGAATTGCCGTAGGCGACGTAGATGCTGCCCGCTTCGACCGGCTTGAACACGAGGCCGGCACGGTAGGAGAACAGATCGTCGTTGTTCTTCGTCGGAGCGTTGGCGCCGGTGACCGTGCCGATCGGACCGGCCGCGCCCGCCGCCGTGGAAACGACGTACGACGTGCTGCTGCCTTCGTTGCGCTCGAAGCGCGTGCCGAGGTTGAGCTGCCACTGCTCGCTGAACTTCAGCGTGTCGAATGCATAAATGGCTGCATTGTCCAGTTCGCCGTCGACCTTGCTCGTCAGCGTGCGGTTGCGCGGACCGGTGTAGTACGTGTCCGGGTTCAGCGGATCGGTGAACGGCAGGTGATTCGGCGCCACATACGGATTGCTGCCATCCGGATTGCGGAACTCGCTGCTGCCGTCGAGCGTGAAGGTTTCATGCATCAGCGAGAAACCGGTCACGAGCGTGTGCTCGATCGACCCCGTGTTGAATTCCGAGGTCAGGTCGGTCTGGTTGACCAGCATGCGGTTCGAGGTGTCGCGCACGTTGCCGCGCGGACCGCTCGGCATGTAGGTGTTCGGCGGAACCACGATCGTGACCGGCGGCTGGCCCACGACCGGCGTGCTCGTGACCGAGCAGCTGCCGCCGATCGGCGTCTGGTTGTTGGCCAGGCAGAACGTGCCCTGCGGCGGATCGACGATCAGGAACTGGTTCACTTCCTGCACGCGCGTGAAATTGCGCAGGCGCAGATTGTCGTTGAACGTGTGGCTCAGGATGCCGGTGAACGCGTCGACTTCGATTTCCTGCGTGTCGACGTTGCGGTAGCCGTAGTAGGTGCTCGGATCGAGGCCCGGCAGCTCGAAGCCGCGGTTGCCCGCGAAGAAATACGGCACGCCGTATTGCGGCGTGTTGTCGTCGCGCTGGTGCAGATAGCTCAGCGTGAAAACGGTGTCGCTGCCGAGGCCGAACGCGATCGACGGCGCGAAGCCCCAGCGCTTCATTTCCTCGACGTCGCGGCCGGGCACGTCGTTGCGATGGCCCATGAGGTTGATGCGGAACGCGACGCCGTCGCTGATCGACTGGTTCGTGTCGAGCGTGACGCGGCCGTAGGAATCGGTGCCGGCGCCGAGGCCGACGTTCGTGAATTCCGCTTCGCCGGCGACCTTGGACACGAGGTTGATCGTGCCGCCGACCGAGCCGGCGCCCGAATACACCGAGTTCGCGCCGTTGACGACTTCGATCTGCTCGAGGTTGAACGTGTCGGTGCGCGAGTACTGCGCGCTGTCGCGGACGCCGTCGACCTGGATGTCGTTGTTCGCGGAGAAGCCGCGCAGGTTGATGCTGTCGCCGAAACCGCCGCCGCCTTCGCCCGCGCCGAACGTGATGCCCGGCAGCGTCGACAGCACGTCGCGCAGCGACAGGAGGTTCTGGCCCTTCATCACGTCCTGCGACACGACTTCGATGTTCTGCGGCGTGTCGCGCAGCGGCGCGGTGTACTTCGGCGACGAGACTTCCTTGACCGACGTGCCCTGCACGTCGACCGCGTCCAGACGCGTGTCGTCGCGTCCGCGGCGGCCGTCGGCACCGTCCGGCGTCTGCACCGCGTCGGCGCTCGCCGCGACGTCGGCGGCGACAGCGGTTTCCGCGAAGGCGTGCGGCGCGGTCGAGGCAAGGGCGAGACCCAGCGCGGTCGAGAGCAGGCGCGGCGGCGTCGCAGCGGCGGAACGGATATACGAGGAATTCGACATCGGTACTTCCCTGGCAGTCGTAATGCAAAAGTCTTCGATCGGCCGGACGCGCGGCAGCGGCACACGAAGCGCGCAGGCGTGGCGGAAACGGATTTCCCCTGGCCGCCCGGGACGCGACGCGCGGCGCCGGTCCGGGAACTACGAAAGCTTAACAGTAAATAAGAATGATTCGCAACAGACTTCGCGGCCGTATTTGGGCGGGCTGTCGGGCGCGGCGCCGCGTGATTCGCAACGTCGAGGTCCCGGCGCGGCGAATGGGCGATTCGAAATAACGGAGGTTCTTCGCAGCGTGGATTCCGTGATGTCGCGGTTCGCTGCGCACGGCGACCTACGCCGCTCCGTGATTGGCGCCGCTCGGTGAGCCACGCCGTGTCGCTCAATACACGTCGCGCCGGTACCGCCCCTGCTCGGCGAGCGCATCGACGACCGCGGCGCCGAGTGCCGCGCGCAGTTCGGCGTCGACCGCGGGGGCCATGCCCTGCAGGCTGCCGCAGACGTAGATGCAGGCGCCGTCGGCGACCCAGGCGCGCAACGCGACGGCCGCCTCGCGCACGCGCTGCTGCACGTAAACGCGTTCGGGCTGGTCGCGCGAGAATGCGAGGTCGACGCGCTCGAGCAGACCGTCGCGTTGCCAGGCGTCGATTTCGTCGGAGAAAAAGAAATCGCGCGCGCGCTGGCGTTCGCCGAACAACAGCCAGTTGCGCGCCCGGCCCGCAGCGGCACGCGCCTTCAGCAGCGCGCGCAGACCGGCGATGCCGGTGCCGTT
The DNA here is from genome assembly GCA_946480705.1 of uncultured Lysobacteraceae bacterium. The sequence continues at coordinate 7,592 of CAMLLF010000152.1, forward strand.
GCCGATCAGGATCAGCGGACAGCTTTCCACCGGCGCGTGGAACTGCCGGTTCGCACGCAGGCGCAGCGCGATCGTCCCGCCGGGCGGCGCATGCGCCGTAAGCCAGCCGGAGCCGACGCCGAGCGTGCCGTCGTCGCGCCGCCATTGACGCACCAGCAGTTCGAGCCGGCCGTCGCGCGGAATCGACGCGATCGAGTATTCGCGATGCGGCAGCGGCTTGAGCGCCGCGAGCCGGTCGCCGGCTGCGTCCGGCACGGGCAGCGTCTCGGGCCATTGATGCCGCGCGAGGAAATCGGCGACGGTTTCGCCGTCGCCGCGCCGCTGCGCACCATCGAGCGACCAGCGCGCGAGTTGCGCGGCGACGG
>CAMLLF010000153.1 GCA_946480705.1 uncultured Lysobacteraceae bacterium
GCGTGCGCAGCGGATGGCGGCGCGTCCAGCGATGCCGCAGGTCGAACAGCAATTCGTTGCGCGCGATCACGCGCGCGACTTCGGTTTCGTCGTAGTAGCGGCGCACCGTGCCGCGATGCTGGTGGTGCGCGTGCGAGGCCGGGCAGAACACGAGCTCCCAGCCTTCGCTCCAGGCGCGCACGCCCCAGTCGGCGTCTTCCCAGTAGAACGGGTTGTAGTCGCGCGACTGCGCAACGTAGCGGCGCAGCACGGCCGTGCGGCACAGCGAGCTGCCGCCGCCGGGATAGAGATTGCCGCGTGCGACGCCGAGGCTGCCGGGATCGCGTTCGTAGACCTCGGCGAACGCCGGGTTCTCATGGAAGTCCGACCAGCCGGTTTCTTCGCGACGGCGTGCGGGATCGGTGAAGAAGATCTGCGAGGTGACCGCGAACACGTGCGCGCCGCGGTAGGGCAGCAGCTGCGCGAGCGCGTCGGCGTCCAGGCGCATGTCGCTGTTGAGCAGATAGCTCCAGTCGTGACGCGCGGCAGCCAGCCCGGCCTCGATCGCGCCGTTGTAGCCGAGGGCACCGGCATGGAACTGCCAGTCGTGACGCGGCCAGCGCTCGATCAGCGCGGCGTAGTCGGCACGCGGCGCGCCGTTGACGACGACGACGACCTGGCTCGGCTCGCCGATGCGCGCGAGCGCGGCGTCGAGTGCGGCCAGCGTGTCGACGAGGAGATCCGGCGTGCCGCGCTCGGGCACGATCACGCTGATGCCGCGGCCGCGTTCGCCGCGCGCGACGAGCGGCGGACCGGGGCGCCGCCGCGCGAGCAGGTCCGCACCGAACAGCGCCGCGGCGAGCGGCAGGTGCGGCAGCAGGCGGACGGCGGCGGTGAGGAGATTCAGCAGGCGCCTCACACCAGCCATTCCGCCGCGGGCAGCGACGCGGCGCGTCCGTTACGCGCATACCAGCGCAGCGCCTGCTCGGCGAACATCGCGCACCAGACATTGGGCTGCGGCGCGTCGACGTCGACGCGGAACGGCAGGCGGCCGTCTGCGCCGACGCGCGCGCAGAGCGCGGCGGCGACGCGTTCGACGTCGGCGCCGTCCGCATCGCCGGTCAGCAGCAGCACGCGCAGCGTCTGCGCGAGGATGTCGCTGCGCGGCACGCGGGAATCTTCGGCTTCGGGCAGGTTGCCGGCGGCGTCGGCCAGCGCAAGGCAGCGGCGCGCAAGCGTCGCGATCGCCACGCCGCAGTCGGGTTCGGCAACGAGCATGCCTTCGGCGAAATACAGCGTCGGATGCAGCATCTGCAATGGCAGCGTCGCGATCGAGCTGCGATGGCTCTGGGCGAGATCGCGGCAGGCCGCGGCGAGTGCGGCGGGCAATGCGACGTGACGCGCGGCGAGTTCGACGCGCGAACTCGCCTTGACCTCGAACGGTCCGCCGAGCGTCGACCAGCGCGGTGGCAGTTCCACGCCGGATTCGGTGCGCGCGGCGCGGATCGTGTGCGCGCCGGTCGCGTCGGCGTCGACGAAGCGCGCGAGTTCCTCGACGAGACGCGCGACGGCCCGATGCGGCGAGGCGATCAGCCCGGTCTCGTGCGCGGCGCAGAGGCCGCGCAGCAGCATCGCGAGATCGAAGAAGAACACGGCGCGATTGCGCCAGTCGTCCGCGTCGCTGCCGTCGACGTAGGCGCGCGTCGCCGGAACCGCGCCGTCGTCGAGCACGCGCGCGGCCCAGTCGGCGGCCGCCGCGGCTGCCGCGCCAAGACGCGGATCGGCGTCGCCGCCGTGGGCGGATTCGGCGAGCCAATGCAGGTAATAGCCGGTGATTTCGGGATAGACGTAGCGCGCCGCGCCGTCGTTGTCGAACGCGCCGAAGATGCCGCCGGCGTGCGGGCCGCGCGCGCATTGCACGCGGCCGCCGAGCAGCCAGCCGCGCAGGCGCGCCGCCGACTCGTCGCAGCGGTCGATCAGGGATTCGGGAGTCATGCAACTTCCTTGTGAGGCTCGCGCGATGGTAGCCGCTCGACGTGGCAAAGCGCAGCGCCGTCGCAGCGATTCGATGCGACTAACCGGTAAAACCCGCAATGACCCGCGCGATGCGTTCGCCGCTGCGGCCGTCGCCGTAGGCTGCGTCGGGCGTGAACGCCAGCTGCGCCGGCGGCGGCGCCGCCAGCAGCCGGTCCGCTTCGGCGACGATGCGGTCGGTCCGCAGCGGCACCAGGGTCGCGGCGCCGAGCGCGACGCTTTCCGGGCGCTCGGTGTTTTCGCGCACGACGAGTACCGGCGTGCCCAGATACGGCGCTTCCTCCTGGATGCCGCCGGAGTCGGTGATCGCAAGGCAGGCACGCGCGAGCACGGCGATGAACGGGCGGTAGTCGAGCGGGTCGACGAGGCTGATGCGCGGATGCGTCGACAGATGCCGGCGGATGCGATGGCCGACCGTCGGATTCGGATGCACCGGGCAGACCACGCCGATGTCGGGATGCCGCGCGAGCAGTTCGAGCACGGCGGCGCAGACGAGGTCGAGACCGCGGCCGTAGTTCTCGCGGCGATGCAGGGTCAGCGCGATCAGGCGCGGCGTGTCGGGCAGGAAGGGCAGGGCCAGAGGTCGCGTGTCCTCGACCTGTTCGCGCAGCAGATCGATCACGCTGTTGCCGACCGGGAAGATGCGCGCGTCGGGCACGCCTTCGCCACGCAGGTTCAGCGCGGCCTGCCGCGTCGGCGCGAAATGCAATTGCGCGATCGGCGCGATGCGGCGGCGGAACAGTTCTTCGGGAAACGGCCGGTACGGATGACTCGTGCGCAGGCCCGCTTCGACATGGGCGAGCGGCAGGCCGAGATCGCGCGCGGCGAGCGCCGCGGCATAGGCCGTCGAGGTATCGCCCTGGCTTACGACGAGCGTGCTGCGTTGCGCGCGCGCGATGTCGCGGATGCGCACGCGCAGCGCCGACAGCGCATGCGACAGCGAGGCCGCGGCGATCTGCCCGGCGGAAAGATCGCAGGCGAGGCCAAGCTGGCCGAAGGTGCGCTCGACCATGGCCTCGTGCTGGCCGCTGTTGAGGAGTTGCGTGTCGAGCGCGGGCTCGGCGCGCAGCGCGCGCACGATACTCGCGAGCTTCAGGCATTCCGGCCGCGTGCCTGCGACGACGAGAACGCGGCGGCGCGGCGGCGTCATGGCGTCGCGCCGCCCAGCGCCGCGCAGCGTGCGGACAGCCAGCGCTGCTCGTCGGCGTCGAGCAGCGGCGCGAGTTCGGCCTCGACCTTGGCGTGATACCAGTCGAGCCAGTCGCGTTCGCGCGCGCTGAGCAGCTCGATCTCGATCGGGCGCACGTCGATCGGACAGAGCGTCAGCGTGTCGAACGCGAGGAATTCGCCGAACTCGCCGTCGCCGGCCGGCACGGTCGCGATCAGGTTCTCGAGACGTACGCCGTGGCGGCCGGGCCGGTAGATGCCCGGTTCGTTGGACGTGACCATTCCCGGCGCCAGTGCTTCGCCGGTCTCGCCGGGTACCGGCGGACGTATCGCGTGCGGACCTTCATGCACATTCAGGAAATAGCCGACGCCGTGGCCCGTGCCGTGGCCGTAGTTGATGCCTTCGGCCCAGATCGGCGCGCGCGCGAGCGCATCGAGCTGCTGTCCCGTCGTCCCGCGCGGAAAGCGCGCGCGCGACAGCGCGATCATCCCCTTGAGCACGAGCGTGTAGTCGCGCCGCTGTTCGCCGGTCAGCGCACCGAGCGCGATCGTGCGCGTGACGTCGGTCGTGCCGCCTTCGTACTGGCCGCCCGAATCGACGAGCAGCAGCCCCTCGGCGGCGAGCGTCGCGTAGTGCCCGTCCGTCGCGTGATAGTGCGGCAGCGCGCCGTTGGCCATGTAGCCCGCGATCGTCGCGAAGCTTTCCCCGACGAAACCGGGCCGCGCTTCGCGCTGGCGCTTCAGTTCCGCGGCGATGTCGAGTTCGGTCAGCACGCGCGAGCCCAGCGTCGTTTCGAGCCAGATCAGGAAACGCACGAGCGCGACGCCGTCCTCGCGCATCGCGTCGCCGATATGGCGCAGCTCGGCCGGCGTCTTGATCGCCTTGAAGCGCTGGCTCGGATTGAGCTGCGGCACCAGGGTGACTTCCTCGGCGATCGCGGCGGCGAGCGAGTGCACGACGCGGCGCGGATCGAGCAGCACCGCGTCGCCGGCACCGAGCGTCGCGAGCGCGGTCTTCGCCGCGGCGTAGTCGGCCAGCACGATGCCGTCGGCGCCGAGTCGGCGGCCGAGGTCGGACGGAATCTTGCCGGCCGGCACGAACAGGATCGCGTTGTCGGGACCGATCAGCAGATGTGCGAGGAATACCGGGTTGTACGGCACGTCGCTGCCGCGCAGGTTCGTGATCCAGGCGACATCGTCGAGCGAGGACACGAGATGGTGTGTCGCGCCGGCGGCGGCCATCGCCGCGCGCACGCGCGCCAGGCGTTCGCTGCGCGTCGAGCTGACGTAGCCGGGGTCGTGCTCGCGCACGCTGGCGGCGGGCAGCGGCGGACGGTCGGTCCAGACGTCGTCGACGAGGTCGAGGTCGGTGCGCAGCGCGATGCCGCGCGCGGACAGCCGCGGCCGCATGACGTCGTGCATCGCGACCGACAGCACGTCTCCGGGAACGGCGACGGTCTGGCCGCGGACGAGCCGTTCGCAGAGCCAGTCGAGGTGTTCCGGCGACTGCGCGGCGCCCAGCCGCATGAGCCGGATCCCGCTGCCGGACAGTTCCTGCTCCGCCTGCTCGAAATAGCGCGAATCGGTCCAGACTCCGGCGAAATCGGCCGTGACCACGAGCGTGCCGGTCGATCCCGAGAACCCGGACAGCCAGCGCCGCGTCTTCCACCGGTCCGGCAGGTATTCCGACAAGTGCGGATCGGCGGAAGGCACGACCACGGCGTCGACGCCGTGCTGCTGCATGGCGGCGCGCAGGTCGCGCAGGCGTTCGCTGGTGCTCATGGACGAGGCGGTTGGCGGGTCAGCCGGCCACGCTAGCAAGCCGGCCGATGCCGCACAAGCGTCACCGCAGGTTATATCCGGCCGGACGCGACCGCGGCCGGCCGCCGAGAGGCGGCGGCTGAATGCCCGCGGCTCGCAGACGGGGCGGGATGCCGGTAAAATCGGGTTTTCCAGCCATCCCCGCTGCTCATGACCCCTCTGATCTTCGTTACCGGTGGTGTGGTGTCCTCGCTAGGCAAGGGCATCGCCGCCGCCTCTCTTGCGTCCATCCTCGAAGCGCGCGGCCTGCGCGTGACGATGATGAAGCTCGATCCCTACATCAACGTCGACCCGGGCACCATGAGCCCGTTCCAGCACGGCGAGGTCTACGTCACCGACGACGGCGCCGAAACCGACCTCGACCTGGGTCACTACGAACGCTTCGTGCGCACGCGCCTGACCGGGCGCAACTCGATCACGACCGGCAAGATCTACGAGGCCGTGATCCGCAAGGAGCGCCGCGGCGACTATCTCGGCGCGACCGTGCAGGTGATCCCGCACATCACCGACGAGATCAAGCATTGCATCTACGAGGCCACGCGCGGCTACGACGTCGCGCTCGTGGAAATCGGCGGCACGGTCGGCGACATCGAGTCGCTGCCGTTCCTCGAGGCGATCCGCCAGATCCGCATCGAACACGGCGCAGCACTCGGTGAAGGAGCTGCGTTCGATCGGTATCCAGCCCGACGTGCTGCTGTGCCGCTGCGAGCAGCCGCTGCCCGACAGCGAGCGCCGCAAGATTGCGCTTTTTACCAATGTTCCCGAGCGCGCCGTGCTCAGCGCGATGGACGTCGACACGATCTACCAGCTGCCGTCGTGGCTGCATCAGCAAGGGCTCGACCGCCTCGTGATCGACCATCTGCGTCTGGACGCGGGCCCGGCCGATCTCTCGGCCTGGGACCGCGTCGTCGCCGCGGTCGAGAATCCGAAGGACGAGGTCACGATCGCGATCATCGGCAAGTACGTCGAGCACAAGGACGCCTACAAGTCGCTCGGCGAGGCGCTGCGTCACGGCGGCATCAAGCAGTCCACGCGCGTCGATCTGCGCTGGCTCGAATCCGAGCAGATCGAGGCCGAAGGCGGCGCGGCGCTGAAGGACTGCGACGCGGTGCTCGTGCCCGGCGGCTTCGGCAAGCGCGGCTTCGAAGGCAAGGTCGCCGCGGCGCGCTGGGCGCGCGAGAACGGCGTGCCGTATTTCGGCATCTGCTACGGCATGCATGCGGCCGTCGTCGACTTCGCACGCAACATCGCCGGCCTCGACGGCGCGAATTCGAGCGAGAACGAAAAGAACTGCGCGCATCCGGTCATCGCGCTGATCACCGAGTGGCGCACGGCCGCCGGCGACGTCGAAAAGCGCACCGAGGAATCCGACCTCGGCGGCACGATGCGCCTCGGCGCGCAGGAATGCCGCCTCAAGGCCGGCTCGCTCGCACGCAAGCTCTATGGCCAGGACGTCGTGCGCGAACGGCATCGTCACCGCTACGAGTTCAACAATCTCTATCGCCAGCAGTTCGAGGATCTGGGGCTCACGATCGCCGGCAAGTCGATGGACGACCTGCTCGTCGAGATGGTCGAGCTGCCGAACCATCCGTGGTTCCTCGCCTGCCAGTTCCATCCGGAATTCACCTCGACGCCGCGCGAAGGCCATCCGCTGTTCATCGGCTTCGTGCAGGCCGCGCGCGAATACAAAGTCGTGCGCACGGCGCCGCGTCTGGCCGAGGCGGCCGGCGCATGAGCATGGAACTCTGCGGATTCAAGGCCGGCCTCGACCAGCCGTTGTTCCTGATCGCCGGTCCCTGCGTCATCGAGTCGCTGCAGCTGCAGATCGACACGGCCGGCACGCTCAAGGAAATCACCGGCCGGCTCGGCGTGAACTTCATCTTCAAGTCGAGCTTCGACAAGGCCAACCGCACCTCGGGCACGAGCTTCCGCGGCCCCGGCCTCGAAGAAGGCCTCAAGGTGCTCGCCGAAGTGAAGCGCCAGCTCGGCGTGCCGGTGCTGACCGACGTGCACGAATACACGCCGATGGACGAGGTCGCGAGCGTCGTCGATGTGCTGCAGACGCCGGCCTTCCTCTGCCGCCAGACCGATTTCATCCAGAACGTCGCGAAGGCCGGCAAGCCGGTCAACATCAAGAAAGGGCAGTTCCTGTCGCCCTGGGAAATGAAGCACGTCGCGGCCAAGGCCAAGGCCACCGGCAACGAGCAGATCATGGTCTGCGAGCGCGGCGCGAGCTTCGGCTACAACAATCTCGTCTCCGACATGCGCAGCCTGTCGGTCATGCGCGACACCGGCTGTCCGGTCGTGTTCGACGCGACGCATTCGGTGCAGCTCCCCGGCGGCGCCGACGGCAAGTCCGGCGGCCAGCGTGAATTCGTGCCGGTGCTGTCGCGCGCGGCCGTTGCGGTCGGCATCGCCGGCCTGTTCGCCGAAACGCATCCGGATCCGGACAAGGCGCTCAGCGACGGGCCGAATGCGTGGCCGCTGGGAAAGATGGAAATGTTGCTGGAGACGCTGCTCGAGATCGACGCCGTCGCCAAGCGGGCGATCGCGCGCGAGTCGGCTGCCTGATTCGGCGGATGAACCCGCTGTTGAACCTGTTTCTCATCGCTACGGACTTTCAACCCCGATGAACATCACCAAGATCCACGCGCGCGAAATCCTCGATTCCCGCGGCAATCCCACGCTCGAAGCCGAAGTCACGCTGTCGACCGGCCACACCGGCCGCGCCGCGGTGCCGTCGGGCGCGTCGACCGGTTCGCGCGAAGCGGTCGAGCTGCGCGACGGCGACAAGACGCGTTACCTCGGCAAGGGCGTGACCAAGGCCGTCGCGAACGTGAATACGACGATCGCGTCGGCGCTGGCCGGTTTCGACGCGGCGGAT
>CAMLLF010000154.1 GCA_946480705.1 uncultured Lysobacteraceae bacterium
GGATCCTCATCGGGCTCCGCTCAGGTCCGCGACAGCACCACGTCGCCGAGCACGAGCCGGTCCATCCGCGTGCGCAGGAAGCAGTCGAGTGCCTCGCCCGGTGTGTTGACGATCGGCTCGTTCTCGTTGAACGAGGTGTTGAGGATCATCGGCACCCCGGTCTCCTGCTCGAAGGCGCGGATCAGCTTCCAGTAGCGCGGATTGGCCCGCTGCGACACCGTCTGCAGGCGGCCGGTCATCTCGGCCTGGATCCGGGCGAGCTCGGCCGGGTCCTCGGGCACGGACAGGAGTGGGCCTACGTGCCGCTGGCGCACGACTATCCGGGCGCGCCTGCGCAGCTCGGTCGCGATGCGGTGCTCGCCGCGCTGAAGCCGGTACTGGAAGACGCGGACAAGGCGAAGCTGGGCCAGCATGCGAAATACGACATCAACGTGCTGTCGAACTACGGCATCGCCGTGCGCGGCGTGAAGTTCGATTCGATGCTCGAGTCCTATGTCTGGAACTCGACCGCGACGCGGCACGACATGGATTCGCTGGCCAAGCGCTACCTCGGCTACACGCCGATTCCGTATGAAAGCGTCGCCGGCAAGGGCGCGAAGCAGATTCCGTTCGGCCAGGTCGCGCTCGAACAGGCGACGAACTATGCCGCGGAAGACGCCGACGTCACGCTGCGGCTGCACCAGGTGCTCTGGGAGAAGCTGCAGGCCGAGCCGAAGCTGCGCGAAGTCTACGAGACCATCGAAGCGCCGCTGATCCCGGTGCTCGCGCGCATGGAGCAGCGCGGCGTGCTGATCGACATCCAGGCCCTGCGCCTGCAGAGCAACGAACTCGCCAAGCGCATGCACGAGATCCAGCAGCACGCATTCACGATCGCCGGCCGCAGTTTCAGCCTCGATTCGCCGAAGCAGCTGCAGGCCATCCTGTTCGACGAACTCAAGCTGCCCGTCGTCGTGAAGACGCCGACCGGACAGCCCTCGACGAACGAGGAAGCGCTCGACGCGATCGCCGACCAGCACGAACTGCCGCGCCTGATCCTCGACTACCGCGGCCTCGCCACCGAGGCGGCACGCGCTGACATCTCCGCGGCGCGCTTGGGATTGCCTGGATTGAGCCAGCCCCAGCTGTCGATGAAGATCTGGCCGCCGATCTGCTCGGCGATCGCCGACAACGTCAACCCACGCACCGGCCGCGTGCACACGAGCTACGGTCAGGCCATCGCGGCGACCGGACGGTTGTCGTCGTCGGAACCGAACCTGCAGAACATCCCGATCCGCACCGAGGAAGGCCGGCGCATCCGCCAGGCGTTCGTCGCACCGCCGGGCTTCCGCATCCTCGCCGCCGACTATTCGCAGATCGAGCTGCGCATCATGGCGCACCTCTCCGGCGATGCCGGACTGCTCGCCGCGTTCGTCGGCGGCCAGGACGTGCACCGCGCGACCGCGGCCGAGGTGTTCGGGCTGCCGCCCGATCAGGTCGACGCGAACCAGCGCCGCGCGGCGAAGGCGATCAACTTCGGACTGATGTACGGCATGGGCGCCTTCGGCCTCGCGCGGCAGCTCGGCATCGCGCGCAACGAGGCGAACGACTACATCGCGCGCTACTTCGCGCGCTATCCCGGCGTGCGCCAGTTCATGGACGACATTCGCGAACAGGCGCATCGCGACGGCTACGTCGAGACCGTGTTCGGCCGCCGCCTTTATCTGGACGACATCCGCGCGCGCAATCCGAATCTGCGCGCCGGTGCCGAGCGCGCCGCGATCAACGCGCCGATGCAGGGCACGGCCGCGGACATCATCAAGCGCGCGATGATCGCGGTCGACGCCTGGCTCGGCGATCGCGCCGACGCGCGCATGCTGATGCAGGTCCACGACGAACTCGTGCTCGAAGTCCGCGAGGACGCGGTCGCCGAGGTCAGCGACGGGCTGCGCGCACGCATGAGCTCGGCGGCGGAACTCGCCGTTCCGCTCGTCGTCGATATCGGTACCGGTGCAAACTGGGACCAGGCCCACTGATCGTCGTGCCAACCCGTTGATTAAAAACGTGATGAACGAACTCTGAATCAAACCGGAAGCCGCTGCGAACCTTTTCCACCGGGCACCGTCTTAAGCCACAGGTGCACGCAACGGCACCTGGTTCATTCCCCTCCCTGGATGAACCACCGGAATCAGGTTCCTCCCCAGACCTGGTTCCGCACCCCAGACCTCGAAGGTCCTCCCCTGGCCTTCGGGGTCTTTTTATGCGCGCGTTTCGCGAGACGCCGGAATCCGGTTCATCGGCTGGCAAATGGCAGCCACGAACGAGCAGGCAGAGCCGGCCTCCGCTCGCTAGTTCCTACCTACTGACCTCCAGTTTCCGCCCATCACCCACGGCACCCTCAACTCAAATACCCGCCGTCCGCAGCAAAGCTCGCACCCGTCACGTAGCTCGCCGCGGGCGAGCACAGGAACAGGATCAGCGGTGCGATTTCCTCGGGCTGCGCGGCACGCCCCATCGGGATCGTGCGCAGCAGCGTCTTCATGATGTCGGGGTTCTGCGTCAGCGCGCTCGCGAACTTGGTGTCGGTCAGGCCCGGCAGCACGGCGTTGACGCGTATCTTCGCGGGCGCGAGTTCGCGCGCCCAGGCTTCGGTCATCGACAGGATGGCCGCCTTGGAGAACGAATAGACGCCCTGTCCCGCCGCCGCGCGGCGGCCGTTGACCGAGGCGACGTTGACGATCGCTCCGCCGCGTTCGCGCATGCGCTGCGCCGCCTGCTGCGTTGTGTAGAAATACCCTCTGATGTTGACCTCGACGGTCTTGTCGTAGGCCGACAGCGGCATGTCGAGCATGGGTCCGAAATACGGGTTCGCCGCCGCGTTGTTGACGAGCAGATCCAGCTTCACGCCCTGCGCGTCGAGCTCTGCGAACAGCGCGTCGATCGCCGCGATCTCGCCGATGTGCGCCGGCATCGCGCGCGCCTTTCCGCCTTCGGCGACGATGCTCGCGACGACTTCCTCGCAGGCCTCGCGCCGCCGGCTCGACACGATGACTTCGGCGCCGTGACGCGCGAGCAACTGCGCCGTCGCCGCGCCGATGCCGCGGCTCGCCCCGGTGACGAGCGCCGTCTTGGCGGAAAGATCGAACAGAATTTCGGACATCGGAACTCCAGTGCGGAAACGGACGGAAAACGCAGCATACGCGCAATGTGCGGCGCCGCGCAGGCGTGTTTTTTCGGTCCGCGACGCGCGTTTCTCGCGATCCATCTGGCACAGTAGCGGCATTCGGGTCGAGGGGTGCACATGGCTACGCAACGGGTTCTGATCACGGGTGGCGGCAGCGGTCTCGGTCGCGCGATCGCGCTGCGCTATGCCGCCAAAGGCTGGCGCGTCGCGCTCGCCGATATTTCGCTCGAACGCGCCGAAGCGGTGGCCGCGGAAGTCCGCGAGCGCGGCGCCGAAGCCGCCGCGTTCTTCGTCGACGTCTCACGCGACGACGCCTGGATCGCCTTGCGCGATGCGGTCGTCGCGCAGTGGGGCGGCGTCGATCATCTCTACAACAACGCCGGCGTCGCATCGGCCGGCACGCTGCTGCAAACCTCGCTCGACGACTGGCGCTGGATGCTCGACGTGAATCTCATGAGCGTCGTACGCGGCTGCCAGGCCTTCGTGCCGGGCATGGTCGCGCAGGGCGGCGGACATGTCGTGAACACTGCGTCGTTCGCCGGTGTCGCCTGCGCCGGCGGGCTCAGTTCGTATTCGGTCGCGAAGGCCGGCGTCATCGCGCTGTCGGAAACGCTGCGCGCGGAACTCGCGCTCGCCGACAGCAAGGTCGGCGTCTCGGTGGTCTGTCCGTCGTTCTTCCGCACGAACCTGCTCGAGAATTTCCGCGGGCCGGAAAAGCCACGGTCGTCGTCGATGCGGTGATGGCCGGCCGTTTCATGATCATCCCGACCTCGCCCGAACGCGCGCGCTGGCGCCTCAAGCGCTTCCTGCCGGAGTTCTATTTCCGCAAGCTCGTCGCCGCACTGCGCGCGGCGGGCCGCGCATGAGCCGGTTCCTGATCTACGGCGCGAACGGCTACACCGGCCGCCTGATCGCGACCGAAGCGCTGCGGCAGGATCTGGAGCCCGTGCTCGCGGGACGCAACGCCGCGGCGCTCGAAGCGATGGGTCGCGAACTCGGCCTGAAATGGCGCGCGTTCGACCTGTCCGATCCCGGCGCCGTGCAGCGCGAGTTCGACGGCTTTCCGCTCGTGCTCAACTGTGCCGGGCCGTTCAGCGAAACCGCGAAGCCGGTGCTCGACGCCTGCCTCGCGGCGCGCAGCCACTATCTCGACATCACCGGCGAGATCGACGTGTTCGCGCTGTGCCACCGGCATCACGACGCGGCGGCGGAACGCGGCATCGTCGTCGCGCCGGGCACGGGATTCGACGTCGTGCCGACCGACTGCGTCGCCGCGCAGCTCAAGGCGCGCCTGCCCGATGCGACGCATCTCGTGCTCGCATTCGAAGCCGGCGGCGGCCCGAGCCCGGGTACGGCCAAGACCAGCGTCGAGGGGCTCGCCAAGGGCGGCCGCGCGCGCATCGACGGCGAACTCGCGACCGTTCCGCTGGCCTGGAAGTCGCGCACGTTCCGGCGCGACGGCGAAGCGCGCACCGCGATGACGATTCCCTGGGGCGATGTATACACCGCCTACATTTCCACCGGCATCCCGAACATCGAGACGTATATGACGGTGCCGCCCGCGACGATCGCCCGCGTGCGCCGGCTGCGCCTGCTGCGGCCGCTCCTCGGCCTCGCGCCCGTGCAGTCCTGGCTCAAGCGCCGCGCCGGCGCGCGGCCCGGCCCGAGCGCAGACCGGCGCGAACGCAGCGACTGCCGCGTCTGGGGCGAGGCGCGCAACGCGCGCGGCGACGAGGCGAAACTCGAGATCGCCGCGCCGAACGGCTATGCGCTGACCGCGACGGCCTCGGTCGGCATGGTGCGGCGCCTGCTGTCCGCCGGCGCGCGCGGCGGCTTCTACACGCCGTCGCAGCTCATGGGCGCCGACTACGTGATGACGCTGCCCGGCGTGCGCCGCATCGGCGACTGAACGCGCCGCGTTGAAAAACCGGCGGCGGGTCCCCACCCCTGCCGTCGGTCCGAGGCCGGCAAGGTCTTGCGACGGAATTTTTCAAGGCATCGACACGTGTCGTTGCTAGACTCCCGCGCCACTTCGCCGTCCTTACCCCTCATGAGCACGAACAAACAGAGCCTCGGGCCGCTGCCCGCCCTGATCTTCTCCTCGCGCTGGCTGCAGCTGCCGCTGTATCTCGGCCTCATCGTCGCGCAGGGCGTCTACGTCGTGCAGTTCCTGCGCGAACTCTGGCATCTGCTGCATACCGTGATCCTGCACGGCGGACTCTCCGAAGCCGCGGCCGCCGCGGGACAGACCGCCGAAACCGCGATCATGCTGACGGTCCTCGGCCTCATCGACGTCGTCATGATCTCGAACCTGCTCGTCATGGTCATCGTCGGCGGCTATGAAACCTTCGTCTCGCGCCTGCGCCTCGAAGGCCATCCGGATCAGCCGGAATGGCTGTCGCACGTGAACGCGGCCGTGCTCAAGGTGAAACTCGCGACGGCGATCATCGGCATCTCGTCGATTCACCTGCTCGCGACGTTCATCAAGGCGCACGAACTCGACACCAAGACCATGCTCTGGCAGACCGTGCTGCACCTGACCTTCGTCGTGTCGGCCGTCGCGATCGCGCTGATCGACAAGATCATGTCGCCGCCGAAGCCGGCGGCGGGCTGAGATCAGCGCCGGCGCATGATCGCGTCGCGGATGCCGGCATCGGCCGCATCGACGGTCTGCAGTTTTCCGCCGTCGTCGTGCCGCAGGCCGAGCCGCTCGTAGAGCGTGTCGAGCGGCGGAAATCCGCGACGCTGCGCGTATTCGCGATAGCGCGTGCGGAACACGTCGCTGCCGATCAGTCCATCGAGCTTTTCGACGAATTCCGCCGCACCCCATTCGCGCTTGCGCGCGAGGCAGCAGGCATGAAAGCGCTTCAGTGCGTCGTCGACGCTGAGCGCGCCGCCGCTGTCGCGTCGCAGCGTCACGTCGACATCGAGCCAGTACGCCGCGCCGGACCAATAGACCGCGTAGTAGGCGCGGCGCGCATGCATCGCGTCGCTGAGTTCGGCCAAGGTCAGATCCACTACGGCGGCGCCGCGTCCGCGCGCGAAGCCCGCGTCGAGCTGTTGCCAGGCGCGCCGCGGCGTCATCAGTCCACCGCGCGCGCGCAGCACGTTCTGCCAGTAACTCGCGAGCCCTTCGGCGAGCCACGCGCCGTCGTCGCCGAGGTAGGGATGCGCCCAGTGCGAAAACTCGTGGACGGCGGTCCAGTCCGCATCGAGCTGCTCGAGCGTAGCCGCCGGATCGACGCGGATGTGAACGGCGTTGCCCTGCCCGCGCAGCGACTGGCCGAATCCGACGACCTTGTCGCCGCGCCCCTTTCCCGGCAGCAGCACGACCTGGGTCTGTGGCAGCGGCAACTCGCCGTAGCCGCTCGCGGTCGCGGCCAATGCACGACGCACCCATTGCTGCAGCGTATCGCGCTGGGCCGGCGTCGTCTCGCCGAGTACGGCGAGGCGAACGCTGCCGCCAGGCATGTCGAGCTTCGTCTCCTCGAAGCGGCCGATCGCAACGAGGGCGGCCCAGCTGAACGGCGTCGGCGTGACGACATAGCGCCGCGGCTCGCGCTCACCCGACGGCGTCCACGGTGGCGCGAACGCGTAGCCCGGCGGCAGCGTCACGCGGACTTCCGCTGCCTCGTCGCCGGCGCGGAGCAGCCACTGCTGCGGCGCGACGAGCAGCGTGCCGCCGACACGGCTGCCGATGTCGTGATCGCGGCTGTTCGCCACGGCGCCGACGCGCGCGACATAGCTCAGGCATTCGCCAGCGCGCCAGTCGGCCGCGCGCCAGCCCGCGTCGTCGACACGCTCGATCGCGCCGTGCTCACGCTCGAGGTCCGCGACGAACGCAGCGCCGCCGCGATGGAGACGGAATTCGCGCCGGCTCGCCGCCGCGTCGATGCACAGCTGCACGCGCATCTGCTCGGTGTCGGGAGCGTAGTCGAGCGCATAGCGCGTCGCGGCGCCCGCGCCCGCCGCGCCGATGCCGAGCGCGACCGCAATCGCGGCGCGGCTCCCAGGTAAAATCGCCGGATGGACGTTTCTCATCTGCTCGATCACCTCAATCCTGCGCAACGCGAAGCGGTCTCGGCACCCAGCGGCCACTATCTCGTGCTCGCCGGCGCCGGATCCGGCAAGACGCGCGTGCTCATCCATCGCATCGCCTGGCTGCTCGACGTCGAGCGCGCGTCCCCCTATTCCATATTGGCGGTCACCTTCACGAACAAGGCCGCCGGCGAAATGCGCGGCCGCTGCGAAGGACTGATCGAGCACGGCACGCGCGGCCTGTCGATCGGCACGTTCCACGGCATCGCACATCGGCTGCTGCGCCGCCACTGGCGCGAGGCGCGGCTGCCTGAGACCTTCCAGATCCTCGACGCCGACGACCAGCAGCGTCTGATCAAGCGCGTGATCCAGGGACTCGACCTCGACGAGTCGCGCTGGCCGGCGCGACAGGCCGCCTGGTTCATCAACAGCTGCAAGGACGAAGGCAAGCGGCCCGACGCGATCGAACACGGCGACAATTCGACGACACGCACGCTGCTCGACATCTACACGAGCTACGAGGCGCAGTGCCGCCGTTCCGGACTCGTCGATTTCGCCGAACTGCTGCTGCGCTCGCACGAACTCTGGCTCGAAGACGCCGCGCTGCTCGCGCATTACCAGGAGCGTTGGACGCACCTGCTGATCGACGAGTTCCAGGACACGAACAGTCTGCAAT
>CAMLLF010000155.1 GCA_946480705.1 uncultured Lysobacteraceae bacterium
TCTACTAATCCCTGGGCTCACTTTAAGGGGGATGGACCCCGCATTGCGTGCGAAAACAAAAAGCCCGGTGCTCGCGCATCCGGGCTTTTTTTTTTGTGGGGGCGAGACTCGATCAGTCGAGCGCGTAGCCGAACTGCTGGCGGAACTGATCGGCAAACTCCTCGTACGTGAAACGCTGATTCTGCGTCCCCGGATGCTCTACTTTGAGCGCACCCATCAGCGAGGCCATGCGGCCGACCGTCGCAAAGTCCATGTCTCGCATGAGGCCGTAGATAAGTCCCGCGCGATACGCGTCGCCGCAGCCGGTCGGATCCGAAACGCGACGCTCGTGAGCCGGCGGAATTTCGATCGTTTCCTTCGTCGTGTGGATCAGCGAGCCTTTCGGACCGCGGGTAACGATGTAGGCCTTCACGCGCTCGGCAATCTGCGCCTCGCTCCAGCCGGTATTCCGCTGCAGCAGCTGGGATTCGTAGTCGTTCACCGTCACGTACTGCGCCTTGTCGATGAACGAGCGAAACTCGTCGCCGTTGAACAGCGGCATCGCCTGGCCAGGATCGAAGATGAAGGGCGTGCCGCGCTCGGCGAATTCCTCGGCGTTCTGCAGCATGGCTTCGCGGCCGTCCGGGCCGACGATGCCGAACGTGATTCCCTCGACGTCACGCACATGATTCTCGTAGGAACGCATCATGGCGCCTGGATGGAACGCGGTGATCTGGTTGTCGTCGAGATCGGTCGTGATGAAGGCTTGCGCCGTGTAGAGATCTTCGATGACCTTGACCTGATCGAGCCGGATTCCGCAGCGCGCGAAGTGTTCGTGATACGGACCGAAATCCTGGCCGACGGTGGCCATCGGTACCGGGTCTTCGCCGAGCAGCTTCAGGTTGTATGCAATGTTGCCCGCGACGCCGCCGAATTCCTTGCGCATGCGCGGAACCAGGAACGCGACGTTCAAGATATG
Source organism: uncultured Lysobacteraceae bacterium (assembly GCA_946480705.1). Next base: position 959 of record CAMLLF010000155.1, read on the forward strand.
AACCTTGTCCGGCAGGATGTGATTCTTGAATTGGTCCTGGAACACCATGATGGTGTCATACGCAAGCGAGCCGCAGATCAGTGCAGACATTGGAGCCGGAATCCTGGTTGTATCGAAGAGGGCGTGCGCTGGGCACGCGGACGCCTATTGTCGCAGATTCGCCGCGCGTATGTGGTCGCGGTCAGAAGCCGCCGCCGGCGTCGAGGTAGGCCTGCTCGTCGGGCCGCGTCGCCCGCGCGAGCACACGATTCCGGTGCGGGAAGCGGCCGAAGCGCGCGATGACGTCATGGTGACGCCGCGCATAGTCGAGGTACATCGCGTAGCGTTCCGGCGGAACGGCATCGGTATCGGCGGCGAGTTCGGTGAACAGCGCGACGCAGCGTTGCTGGAGCCGCAGATCTTCCGCGTGCTCCAGAGGCAGATAACAGAACGCACGGCAATGCGCCGGGACGGCCCTGTCGTGTCCGCGCGCGATGCCCTCGATCGCCAGTCGCTGTGCCGCGGCGTCTCCTGCGAACGCCCTCGGCGAATCACGATAGAGATTGCGGGGAAATTGATCGAGCACTAGCAGCAAGGCGAGCCGGCCGCGCGGTGTCGTAGCCCAGGTATCGAGTTCGCCGGCAATGGCAGGATCGACGAGCGCGCCGAAACGCCGCTCGATTTCCCGATCGAAGGACTCGTCACGCACGAACCAACGAAGGGCGAGTCGTTCCTGCTCCGCGGCCGGAAGGTCGTCCGCGCCAAACCAGAATTCGAGCACAGCGTCGGCGGTCATGACGTCGCTTCCAATGAAAAGCGCCCGGCTGCGAGGCCGGGCGCTTGAGGTGGCTATCCTGAGCCGTGCCGGTGTCCCTGGCAACAAGCCGTCATGGCTTGCAGGGTATTTCGTTTACTTGCGCAGCTTGAGCGCGCGGGTGTCGACATCAGTCACGCCCTTGATGCCCTTGGCGATCGTGATCGCCTTGTCGATCGCGGCCTGATTGTCGAGCACGCCGGCGAGCGTAACGACGCCGTTTTCTGTCGACACGTTGACGTCAGTGCCCTTGACGGCGCTGTCGGCGAGCAATTCGGCCTTGACCTTCGTCGTGATCCAGGTGTCGCCTGCGGGCTGTTCGGACTCGTGCGAATTCGGCTTGTCGTTCGTCGCCTTCACTGGCTGCGCAGCCCAGGCGAACGTCGCGGTAGCGCTCAGCAGCAGCACGGCGGCGGATTTCAGAATGGTCGGAAAGCGCATGGTTGATCTCCTTTGGGTTTCGGCCGGCAACTGCCCGTCGCTCGGCGCTGACCCACTGCTTCATGCTCCGTGCCAGCCAGAAATCACGGAAAAATCAATTGGTTGAGAACGGCAAGCGGCCGCAACTTGCACGGTTTCGCATCGGTGTCCATGCAAGCCGCAATGCGTCGCGTCTCACCACTCGGTGCGTTGCGGCAACAGCCCCTTGAGTTCGGCTGGCGTCAGATTGCGCCACTGGCCGACTTTGAGATTGCCGAGCCGGATGTTGACGATGCGCACGCGGCACAGCTGCTTGACGCGATAGCCGAACTCGGCTGCCATGAGACGGATCTGCCGGTTGAGGCCCTGCGTAAGAATGATGCGAAAACCAAATTTTCCCAGTTTATAAACCTTGCACGGCTTGGTCATCTGGCCGTGGATGCGTACGCCGCGCGACATGCCGGCGATGAACTCGTCCGTGATCGGCTTGTTGACGGCGACGAGATATTCCTTTTCGTGCCGGTTTTCCGAGCGCAGGATCTCGTTGACGATATCGCCGTTGTTGGTCAGCAGGATCAAGCCTTCCGAATCCTTGTCGAGCCGGCCGATCGGGAAGATGCGCTCGCGGTGATCGACGAAGTCGACGATGTTTCCTTTCACGTCGGACTCGGTCGTGCAGGTGACGCCGATCGGCTTGTTCAGCGCGATATAGACCGACTTTACGCCGCCGCGCTGATTCTTCAGGCGCAGCGGCTTGCCGTCGATGAGCACGTCCGCGCCCGCCTCGACGACTGCGCCGACGGCCGCCGTGACGCCGTCGACGGTGACTCGGCCGTTCTCGATCAGCTCGTCGGCTTCGCGCCGCGAACAGAGCCCGGTGTCGCTGATGTATTTGTTGAGACGCATGCGCAAAGAGAGCCAAAGACCGGCGCGAATGCTGGCACAGCGCGGACGAGACGGCCAGTTTCTACGGCGTTCGCGACGCGACGGCCGAGGCTTGCAGTAGCGGGCTGCGGTGGTGTTAGTCTTCGTTCGTCCCGAATCCGTTGCGCGAGCTGCCCATGGCCAATTCCACAGTGGTCAACACCGTCAACGCCCCGAGCGCCTCGCAGATCGCGCTGGAGCTGGCGGCGGCGATCATTTCTTCAGGACGCTATCCGATCGAAGGCGCGCGGCCCGACATGGCCGCCCAGGACGCGCTGACTCTCTACGAAGTCATCCTCGGCCGTCTCAAGGATCGCGTCGCACGCCGCCACGAAACCGATGCCACGCCCGCGGAAATCCCGGCTTCCTGATTCGCCTCCGCAAGCCGGCGGATCCGACTACGTCGAGAGTTTTCCGCCGAGCATCGGCCCCGAGTGCCGAGTGTTGATTCTGGGCTCGATGCCCGGCGTCCGCTCGCTCGAGGCCGTCCAGTACTACGCGCATCCGCAGAACCGCTTCTGGCCGACCATGCAGGCGGTGTTCGGCATCGACGCGACATTGCCCTATGCGAAGCGGATGGCCGATCTGCTCGCCTGTGGCGTCGGTCTTTGGGACGTACTCGCGGGCTGCGAGCGCCGCGGCAGCCTAGACAGTGCGATCGCGCCGCAGAGCGAAGTCGCCAACGCGATCGCGCCGCTGCTGCTGGATCGCCGCGACATTCGGGCCGTCGCGTTCAACGGTGCCAAGGCTGCGCAGGCGTTCACGCGGCATGTGGCCGCAAGTCTGCCCGAGGCGCGTCGGCGCGATCTCGAACTGCACACCTTGCCCTCGACGAGCCCGGCACACGCCTCGATGACGCAAGCGGAAAAGCTTGCGCGCTGGTCGGTACTCGCGCGCTTCACGCGCTAATGTCCTGTTTCGTAAATACGTTGAAAAAATTCCGGATGGATTTCGGCGCGAGACCAGGCGCGCCGAGGCGCCGCAGCGGCGCTACGGCAACGCGATGCAACGACGTGTCGCGGCGAAAGACACCGGAATTGTTCGACAGTCATTTACGGAACAGAACGCTAGCGGGGCTTCGACGGCGGGCGTTTGCTATCGTTACGTCCTTGTTCGTCTGCGAGTACCGCCATGCCCGGCCTGCGTTCTTCTGCATCCGCGATCGTCGTTGCCCTGCTGTTGACTGCCTGCGGAAGCGGCACGCCGCCGCCGCCGCCGGGTCCGACACCGGCCCAGATCCAGGCCGCGCAGGCTGCCGAGAAACTCAAGATCTACGAGCAGCTCCGCGCCGCGGACAAGATCGATCTTGCCGTCGACATCGGTAACGACATCGCCGCGCGTTTCGCAGGTACACCGGCCGCGGCCGAGGTCGCAAAGACGCTGCCGGAACTGCAGCAGCGCGCCAAGGTCGCCGGAGAAGTGCGCCGGCTCGAGCGGCTCTGGACCTATCAGGAAACGCCTGACGGCAAGGGCAAGCAGTATCACGCATCGATCTACGCGAAGGGCGGCCCGACCACCGAAGGACCGCAACGCGTCGCGCTGTTGATCCGCCACCATCCGGAATGGGGCCAGAGCACCTATCTGATGCGCGACGAAGGCGGTTTCCTCTGCGCGCGCGACTGCGCGCTGACGCTGCGCTTCGACGGCGGCAAACCCGAGCGCTGGGCCGCGACGATTCCGCCGACCGGCGAACCGGCAATCTTCATCGACAAGAACGAAGCGCTGGTCGCACGCCTGCTCAAGTCCAGGACGCTGAGCATCGACACGGAATGGAAGGACCAGGGCAAAAAGACGCTCGAGTTCGAAATCGCCGGATTGCAGGCGGCCAAGCTTCCGGCAGGCAAGAAATGAGTTCGTCCGCCGTTCCGTTTCTCGACCTCAAGGCCGCGTATCTCGAACTCAAACCGGAAATCGACGAAGCCGTTGCGCGCGTGCTCGACAGCGGCTGGTACATCCTCGGCGAAGAAGTCGAAGCGTTCGAGGCGGAGTTCGCCGCCTACGGCGGCAGCCGCCATTGCGTCGGCGTCGCCAACGGACTCGACGCGCTGCATCTGGCGCTGCGCGCGCTCGACGTCGGTCCGGGGGACGAAGTCATCGTGCCGTCCAACACGTACATCGCGACCTGGCTCGCGGTGAGCCAATGCGGCGCGACGCCCGTACCGGTCGAGCCCGATCCGCTGACGCACAATCTCGATCCCGCCCGCGTCGCCGCGGCGATCACGCCGCGCACGCGCGTGCTCATGCCGGTGCACCTCTACGGCCAACCCGCCGATCTCGATCCGCTGCTCGCGCTGGCACGCGAACGCGGCCTGCGCGTCGTCGAAGATGCCGCGCAGGCGCATGGTGCGCGCTATCGCGGCCGGCGCATCGGCGCGCATGGCGATCTGGTCGCCTGGAGCTTCTATCCCGGCAAGAACCTCGGCGCGCTCGGCGACGCCGGCGCGCTGACGACCGACGACGCAGTGCTCGCCGAGCGCCTGCGCGCGTTGCGCAACTACGGCTCGCGCGTGAAATACGTCAACGACGAAGCGGGCTGGAACAGCCGCCTCGATCCGCTGCAGGCCGCGGCGCTGCGCGTGAAGCTGCGCCATCTCGATGCGTGGAATGCGCGTCGCACGGCGCTCGCGGCGTACTACGACGAAGCGCTCGCGCCGCTCGATCTGGTCCGCCCGGTCGTGCCCGACTGGGCCGAGCCTGTGTGGCATCTCTATGTCGTTCAGCTCGACCGCCGCGACGCAGTGCAGCGCGAACTCGCTGCACGCGGCGTCGGCAGCCTGATCCACTATCCGATTCCGCCGCATCGCCAGCGCGCGTACGCGCAGACGGCTGCGGCGGCCGCGCACCTGCCGATCGCCGAGCGGCTCGCCGACCGCGTGCTCAGCCTGCCGATCGGGCCGCAACTCGAACGCCGCGGTGCCGAAGCCGTGGTCGACGCGTTGCGCGCCGCTCTGGCCTGACCCGTCGAACGCGCCGCCGTCGTGACGACGGCGGCGAAGGAGCGCTTTCAGCGTGCTACGAGACCGTGCGTGGCCAAAGCCTCGTCGATGCGTGCGGGATCCAGTCCCTTGATGACCTCGTTGCCGATGACGATCAGCGGCGTGCCGCGGCCGCCGTTCGCATCGAACTCGCTCTTGGCCTGTTCCGAACTCGCGATGTCGAGTTCTTCCCAGGCGACGCCGCGCGCAGTGAGCAGCTCGCGCGCTTTCTCGCAATAGCCACATTGCGGCATCACGTACAGTTTCACCTTGGCCGCCGCTTTCGCCTCGGCCGTGCGCTCCGGCTTTGCGCCGGCGTCCGATGCGAATGCCGTCACCGGCGCCGCGAGCGCCATTGCCGCCAGCGCGGCTGCCAGACCCACCCCTTTCCCGACCATCGTCGTCTCCGTCGTAGCGCCGGCGGTTCGTGCCGGCGCAGCTCCGACGGACGACGCCCGCGACGAGTTCCGCCCGGCGCGGACATCGGGCGTGTCCGGACGACGAAGCGTTGGTTCCGCGCGCCGTGCCGAACGGCGCGCGCGTCGCTCAGCGGGCGCTCTGGGCCGGCTGCACGGTCGGCTCGATGCGAATGCGCTCGCCCGGGTCGTAGTCCATGCGCGTCGTGTATTCGCGGCCCTTGTGCACGTAGGTCACGTCGTAACCGGCGACGCGGTCGCTGACGTCATTGACGGTGCGGCAGCGCGTCTCCGTGGATGTGGTTACACGCCCGCCCTGGTGGCGCTTGTCCATCTCATGGCCGACGACGCCGCCTGCCACGGCACCGGCCACGGTCGCCGCCTTGCGGCCGTCACCGCGTCCTACCTGGTTGCCGAGCGCGCCGCCGACGACCGCGCCGATGATCGTGCCGCCGACGTTGCCGTCGCGCTCGGGCTGTCGCTTGTTGACCGTGACCTGCTCGCAGTCCTTGCGCGGCGTCGTCACCTGCTCGATGACGGGATTGACGCGGCGCACGTCCGCATAGCGTTCCGCTTCGGCTTCGGCCGCCGCCGAGGCTTCGGCCTGCTTGCTGTACTGCTGCGCGACGGCCATGCCGCCGACCGCGAGCACGACGCCGGTGGCGATGCCCAGTATCACTTTGCTGTCCATGAGAGATCTCGAGGCTGACGGGACGCGCCGATTGAAGTCGATCGCCGCTGAACCGTGCCGGCGCGGCTTTCCAAACTGCCAAGCGCGTCAGTTCCGGAGTTCAGCTCCAGGCCGGACTGGCCACCGATCGGAGCCTGGAATGTGACGGTCATCACGCTTCGCGCATCAACTCCGCAGCCTGCGTAAAGCCCGTGTCGCCGGGCGCGGCGATAATCGGGCTCTTCAAGGGGGCACTATGAAGTACCTGGCTATGCTGCTCGGGCTCGCGCTGAGTCTGACCGCGGCCGCGCAAAGCGCGCGATTCGGATCGCGCATGGTGTCGGTCGGCGACACGGCCGATCGCGTGCGTGAAGTCGCCGGAGCCCCGGACAGCGTCGATGCCGAGCCTGTCGAAAGCGGCAGTCCGCGCGAGCAGTGGACCTACCGCCGGCGCGGCCGCCTGATCCAGCTCTGGGTCGCGGACGGCAAGGTCGTCCACGTGTCCGATCGCAAGGACGACGGCGCCGGCAACTGAGGCGTCTCTTCAGTCGCCGGACTGCACGCGAATCGGACAGCGTACCGAGTTGGCGATGAAACAGCGCTCGTGCGCGGCCTCGTGCAGTGCGGCGATGCGTTCCGCCGTGGGCGCCTCGCCGGCGAACGTCAGGCGCGGGCGCAGTACGATGTCGCGAATCGCGAGTTTGCCGTCCACCTTG
>CAMLLF010000156.1 GCA_946480705.1 uncultured Lysobacteraceae bacterium
ATTCGCCGCGACGCTGCGCAGGGCCGAACGCTCGGTCGCCGAACCGTCATCGATGCCGACGCCGACGCTGAAGCCCGATCCGGCGACGTAAACCCAGAAGCCCACGCGTCCGTTGCGCGCGACGCCGGTGTTGCTGCCGGCCGAGCCGCCGCCCGACAGGAAGCGCACGGCCCAGGCCTGGGAATCCGACGGATTGTCGACGAGCGTCAGATGCTCCGAACAACTGCCGACGTGCGAGACGCCGCAGTCGCGTTCCGCCGTCGATGTCGCATCGATGCCGGTCGTGCTGCCCGAATAGCTCGGCGTCGACGTGAAGTGGCCTTCATTGGTTTCGAAGGTGTCGAGAATGCGCGTCGTGCCGCCGCCCGAGCCCGGATTCAACAGCGTGTAGTAGCGGCGCCAGTCCCAGTTGATGCCCGGGTCGGTATGCGTGTTGTTCGGGAAGTGCTGGTGGCCCTTGATCTTGATCGAACTCGACAGCACGACGACGCCGCTGTGCGCCGCACCGTTATAGGCCGTCGCGCAGTTGATCCCGTGGCGCGAGCAGAAATGCCGCGTCAGCGCCGACGAGGCGTTGTACATCGCCGTCGTATACCAACTCGCATTGTTCACATAGCCTTCGTGCTCGATGCCGAGCGTATAGCCGTTCTCGGCGCCGATGTGATGCGCCGCCTGCGCTTCGCGCACCATCTGCGTGACCTGGCCGTCGGAGCTGCGGATCAGGTAGTGCGCGCTGACCGAGTACGGGTTGCTCTGGAACCACGAGATGCTGCCGGCGTAGGAGCCCTGCATCGTATGGATCGCGACGGCCGAGATCGACTGGCTGCGCGAATGGTAGTAAGGCGAGGTGACCCAGAGCGCCGGCCCGTAGTCGGTGCTCGACGGCACGGGGCCTGCGAGCGGCGCGTCGGACGACAGCGCTTCGGTGACCGGATCGATGCGCAGGCCGTCGACCTCGACGGCGCCGCGCTGCAGGTCCAGCCGCACGAACGGCGCGCGCTGGCGCAGCAGCGCGTCGGGCGCGAATTCGCGTTCCCAGGCGACCGGCCGCGCATCCACGCGAATGCCGTTGTCGTCGACGCCGCGGTCGAGCGTCAGCAGCACGTCATAGGCGAACGCCTCGCGCGCGAACGCGGCGATCGCGTCGGTCTTGCCGTCGCCATGACCGGCGTAGGCGGCGAGCAGCTCCGCCTGCGTCGCGCCGCGCGCAAGGCGCGACTGCGCATCGGCGAGCAGCGCCGCCGCGCCGAGCACATTCCAGTAAGGATCGCTTTCGACCTGCTTGCGCGACACGCCGAGCAGCGTCGCCGCGCCGCCGACCTGATCGCGGAATCCGTGGCCCGCGTACAGGCCCATGAGGCCGACGGCTGCGGGCGACTCGGGCACCGCATCGACGGCGCCGTCGAGCATGACCCAGCGGCTCTGCACGTAGGCGATCGCCTCGAGCGATCCGGCCGGCAGCTGCGGATGGCGCGCATAGGCCGCGGCGAAAAGAGCAGGGAAGTCGCGACGCGCCTGCGCCAGCGCGGCCCGTTCGCCTGCGGCGGCATCAACCGGTGTCAGGTCGACGGCCGGCGCGGGATCGCGCGACTCCGACCAGGCCGGCGCGGCGGCAAATAGCAGGGAAACAGCGAGGGTCAGGCAGGAACGATGCATGCGAGCTTCTCCAGTGGCGACGAGGGTGAAAGGCATCGCGCGCCGCAGGGGACGACGCGCAATGGTGCAGGACCGGCCGTGCAGCGATGGCGGAACGGGCGATGCCGCGGCGCGACCGCAGCGCGCGAACTTGCATCAGTGCCGCGGCGGCGTCATTCCAAATCGATTCCAAAGGCTTGCCAAGCCGCGCGTACGCGCATCCGCGGCGCGGCACGGTCGCCGGCGACGGAGAAACCGGTTTCCGTATTTGGAACATCGCGACATCGCTGCGGCGCGTCCGGCGCGCAAACGTATCGCGGATGCGCTCGGCGCCCTGTGGCCGTGCGCACGAAATCGCAGTGGCCCGCACCGACGCGAACACGCAACGGTTACGCCGGGTCCGGCAGACGAAGCGAGCGCGACGCGATACACAATCGCCGCACGCGACGGATCCCGCGCCAAACTGTGCGGCAGTCCACATTGCCGCGCCCTCGCCAGCCCGGCCGCAGTTCACTAGAATCGATCGGCACGTGGCCGGGGGGCCGCGTACTCGCAGTATTCGTTGCTGTCGCTGCCCGTCCGGGCCAGTGACCGCGCGTCGTCGGCGCAGTCTGCCCGCGGCGCGCCCGCCATGGGGAGTGGCCGAAGGTGCAATACCGAGTCGACGATTTCGTCCTGGACAGCGCGTCGCGCCTGGTCGCGGGGCCGCAGGGCCCGCTCGCGGCGCCGCGCCGCGTATTCGATTGCCTGATCTGCCTGATCGAACATCGCGATCGCGCGGTCGCGCGCGATGAGCTCATTCTATACGTGTGGAATCGCAGCAATGTATCGGATACGCAACTTGCGCAAACGGTGCTGCGGGCGAGGCGGCTGCTGCAGGACGACGGCAACGGGCAGCGGCTCATCCGCACCGTGCCGGGGTTCGGCTATCACTGGGTTGGGCCCGTCACGGAAATCCAGGGCGAGAGCGCCGTGGCTGCTGCAGCCGACGACGGCGCGAGACCGGCCGACGCGACGGACGCCGTGCACGAAGTCGCGGCTGCTGAGCCGATCACCGGACACATCGAGGAAGCCGCACGAGTCGTCATCGCGGAAACGCCGCTTCGCAGCGTGCCGCCGGCCGCGTTTGCGCGCGCCGCCAACCGCAGGCCTCGCGCACGCCGCTGGCCATGGCTCGCGATCGGCGCGGTCGCTCTCGTCGTCGCGATCGCCGGCGTCGAGTTCGGCGCGGCCTATCTGCCGACGCGCGCCGCCGCCGCCGTCGACGCGTCGCGGCGCATCGTCGTGCTGCCGGTCGAGATGGATGCTGCCGCGGCCGACGAGGCGGCCTGGGCGCGTCTGGGCCTCATGGACCTGCTGGCCACGCGGCTGCGCGCCGAAGGCGCCGTCGTGCCGCCGAGCGAAAGCGTGCTCGCCGCACTCGCGGCACTCGCGCCGCGCAGCGGCAGCGATCTTCGTCCGCAGGCGCTGCAGGCCGATCTGCTGCTGCAGCCGCGCCTGTCGCGACTCGCCTCGGGTTGGGAATTCAGCCTCGAAGGACGGCGCGCGAGCGGCGTCGACCTCGTGCTGCGCGAACAGCATCCGCAGGTCTTGCCGGCGGTCGCCGCAGCCGGCGATGCATTGCTGCGGCAGCTTGGCCGCGCGCCGCGCACGGTGGCCGACGACGGCGACGAAGTCGTCGTGCGTCTGCGTGCCGCGCTGCTCGGCAACGAACTCGGCACGATCCGCGACTGGCTGTCCACATTGCCGCGCGCGCAGCGGCAGGATCGCGAAATGCGCTACCTCGCGGCGGAAGTCGACTATCGCGCGGGACGCCTCGCGGAATCGCGCGCGGCGCTCGATGCGCTGCTCGCCGACGACGCGTTCGCGCCCGACGCCGTGTTCCGCGGCCGCGTGCTCGCCGCGCGCGGCTCGATCGCGATGCGCCAGCGCGACGACGTTGCCGCCGAACGCGATTTCGCCGCCGCCATCGCGACGCTCGGCCATCACGAGGGACGCGATCTCGGCCGTGCCTACATGGGCCGCGGCGGCGTCGCCTTGCGGCAGTTGCGCTTCGACGTCGCGCAGGCCGATCTCACGCGCGCGCGTTCGCTGCTCGATGCGGCCGGCGACGATCTCGGCGTCGCGCGCGCCGAGGTGAATCTCGCGCTGCTCGACCGGCGCCGGGGCCATCCGCTCGAAGCACTGGAACGGCTGCAGTCCGCCGCTGCGCGCTTCGGCAACTATGCCGCGGTCAACGAGCTCAGCGCGACGCTCGTCAGCATCGTCGACCTGCAATGCGGCCTGCTGCGCTGGAACGATGCGCTGGCCACCAGCGACAGCACGCAGCGCCTGCTGTCGCAACTGCCCGATCCGCAGCTGCGCCGCCGCGTCGCCCTCGCGCGGACCGACGCGCTGCTCGGCCTCGGGCGGCTCGACGAAGCGGCCGAGGTTCTGGACACGATCGATGCGGGCGCCGGCGCCGATCGCGCGTATCGCGACGTGTTGTCGGCCGAACTCGCCCTCGCGCGCGGCGATCGCGATGCGTCGCTGCGCTTCGCGCAGGCCGTGCTGCCGGATTCCGCCGGGAATCGCGAATACCGCTCGCGCGCCGCGCGCCTGCTGTTCGCGAACGGCGTGCCGTTGCCGCCGCTCGACATCGGTTCGACCGCCGTTCCCGATGACGACGTGGATCTGCTGCTGCTGCGCGGCCTCGCGCGCGCATCGCGCGAACCGGCCGCGGCGCAGGCCGATCTGCGCGCCGCGCTGGACGGCGTCACGCGCACGCGCGATCTGCGCGAACAGCGCGACCTGCTGCGTGCACTCAAGCGCGTCGCGCGCGCCGATGCACCCGGCGACGATCTGCTGACGCTCGCCGCGCCGCTCGCGGCCGCCGTGCCGCGCGATTTCGACACGGCGCTGCTGTTCGCCGAGCTGCATCGCGAGCGACGCGACATCGACAGCTGGCGTGCCGCCCTGCGTTCCGCCGCCGCGCTGGCCGGCGAACGGCGTCTGCCGGATGCGCTGGCCGTGGCCTTTCTCGACGACGAAACGCCGCCGCGCGTGGTGCGCGCGGCGACGCGTTGAACGCTTCCCCATCGGGCCGCGCGGCGATCGCGATCGCCGCGCGAGCGGCTCAGAAATAGCCGCAGGTATCGATCATCTGGCCGCCGTTGCCGTCGATGCTGCCCGTGGTATCCCACTTGATGTCGACCGCGGCCGAGCCGCGATTGGCGACCGAGGCTTCGGCTTTCGCGCTGAACGTGAGGCGATGCGCGCACTTGCTCTCGGCGTCGAACTTGCCGCGGCGGCCCGTCGTGCCGGCGCCGAACGCGTTGTCGCACTGCACCGAGAACGGGATGTTCGCGAACGCGCTCGACGAATGGCTGTAGCCGAACGGCGCCGGGTAGCAGCTGCTGTTGCAGCGGATGCCGGCCTGCTGGCCGCCCATGTTCTTCGTGACCATGGTGATGCCGTAGACGTTCTTGTACGTGCGCTTGTACGAACCCCAAGTCCACCACTTCGCGATGTAGCGCGTATCGCTGGCGAGCGCGCAGCCCATGACGGCCTTGCTCCGGTCTACCGGCTCGAAGCCGGCGCGCGGCGCATAGCCCTGCGCCTTGAGTTCGCGATGGCCGTTCACGATGGAATCGATGAACTCGATGTTCGGATCGAACACCACGCAGTGCTTGAGGCTGCTCCAGCAGAACTCCGCCGCCTGGTGCCGCTGCAGCTGTCTGTCGACGTCGACCGTGATCTGCAGCAGACGATAGGTGCCCTGATCGAGCGGCAGGCCGACCTTCTCGAACCCGTCGATGCGCGCGGCGAACGCTTCGCCGTTGACCTTGCTCGAATCCAGCGCGGCCAGACGAATGCCCTCTACCGCCGTCGCACCGTCCTCGGCTTCGATCAGATAGGTGGCCGGCCCGACGAGCTGCTCCATCGACTGGCCCTTGACGTCACTGAGCGGACCCGCGCGCAGCGTGTCGACCGCGAACGTGACGCCGGCGGAATCGCCGGCATAGTCGGCATAGATGCCTTCGGCGTAACCGCGCGCATCGGCGGCGAGAGCGGGCAGGGCGGCGGCGCAGGCGAGCGCAACGGCGAGACGGGAAAAAACGCCAACGTGAGACATAGTGGAATCCTTGATCTTAGGGAAACTCCGGCGCCGCCGTTACGGGCGGCGGCGCCGGGCGATGTCCTGAGCGGTCGAACGCAGGCTTCCGGTCGCATCGTGTGCGGTCCCGCGCCGACAGAACTGTCGCGATCCCCTGGCCACGCGGACGAACGCGGCGCCGCGGCAGTTCCGCGCCAGACTGCGCCGCGCCGGCGTGGCGGGCATTCCACTCCGATTCCAAGCCGATTCCGGTCGATTCACGGAAACGTTCCGAGGGGGCTGTCGCGCCGCGGTGCGGCGGTCGCGGATCGGATGACCGCGTAGATGCACGTCGCCGACGTAGGGCGCAATAACCGAAGGGCATTGCGCCGCGTGTCCGTTAACCTCGTCGCGTCAGTCCGGCGGGATGTACCGCGCGCTGGCGTTGCGACGGCGCAATGCGCTGCGCTTATTGCGCCCTACGATCGGCGCCTGTATTACGGACCGGCCGACAGCGTGCGAAGAAATACCGGAAGATCCGTCGTCGGCGGAAACACGCCGATGTCATAGAGCATGCTCGCGACATGGCCGCGGTGGTACGTGGTGTGATTGACGACGTGCAGAACGATGTCGCGGCGTTTCATGCGACCTGCGCCGCCGCCGATGAATTCGAAGTCGACGAATTCGTCCAATGCGGCCGGCGAAGTCGCGGCGGCGTAGTCCACATACCACTCGTCCATCTGTCGCTGGCGCGCCGTCAGTTCGTCGATTTCCGGGCAATGCTCCGGATTGCGCGTGGTCAGGCCATGCGGCCTTTGCAGCAGATGGCATTGCCAGACGTAGTCCATCGCCAGCGAATGATGGAGTGTCCGAATCAGGCTGCCGAAGATGATCGGGCGAGGCGCGACCAGCGCTTCCGCCGGAATGCGCGCCATGACTTTCAGAAATGCGTCGTCTGCCCAGGCTTTGTAGCGCGTCAGCGTTTGCGTGTCCGTCATGACGATTCCGTTTGCGAAATGGGCCGATGGAGTAACCGCAACAGCGACGATGCGGCGCGTGGCGATTGTAGCGAGGCCGCCTGTGCGTTCGAGCGAATTCAGCGTGATGCTCGCCCGGCGTCTGGCTTCGCGGAATTCACGACGTGACTGCCGGGCAGCGTCAAGCCGGCGTGGATGCAAACGCATGCACGACGGCAGCCATGTCGTCGTAGCCATGGCCTGCTGCGAGGGCGCTGCGATAGAGCGCAGCGCACTGACGGATCAACGGCGCGCTGCTGCCGGTGTCGTCGCACTGGGCCAGCACCAGTTCGGCGATGGTGCTGACGTCGCGAATCGCGGCCTGCGGTGAAAAATCCGCGCGCACGAGTTTTTCCAGCTTCGTGCGAGACACCGCGCTGGCCATTGGGCCCGCATCCAGAACCTCGCGAAGCACATCCAGATCGACGCCGGCACGGCGAGCGGCATGCGCGGTCTCGGCGAGCACGGTCACCATGCCGATCAGGTAGTGATTGGCCGCGAGCTTCATGCGCAGCGCGCCAGGCACGACCCCGCAGCGGAATACGCGAGTACACAGGGAATCGAGCAACGGAAGGACCCGGGCTATGTCGTCATCATGCCCCGCCACCATGCCGACCAGCTGCCCGTGCGTGGCCGGCACGCGCGATCCCGAAACGGGCGCCTCGACGTACGCGCCGCCCGCTGCGACGATGTCGCGCTGCAAGTCGTGCGAATACGCCGGCGATGTCGTTCCCAGGTGGACGATCGTCTTCCCGCAGACATGCCTCGCAAATGCCGGCGTTCCGCGTTCGAGCACGGCATCGACGGCGTTGCGGTCGAGCAGCATCAGCGCTCGAACAGGCCGCGACTGGACCTCGCATGTTCCGCGCCGAGCTGCACGAGCGCTTCGCATTTCCCGGCGGAACGGTTCCAGACGACCAGCGGAATGCCGGCGCGCAGCAGATTGGTCGCCATGGGCTCGCCCATGTGGCCGATGCCGACGAAGCCGATCTTCATAAGATCGTTTCCGCCTCGAACAGCGGTTCGCCGAACAGGCGCTTTCGCAGAAAGGCGATCACGTCGTCGCGCGCGCGTATCGTCGGCTCGCCGTCCGCATCGATCAGATGCGCCGTCAGCACGCTGTGCGGGCTGGCCACGATCT
>CAMLLF010000157.1 GCA_946480705.1 uncultured Lysobacteraceae bacterium
CTGTCGGAACTCGCGCCCGACGCGCCCGACACCTACACGGTGAAGCGCGGAGACACCCTCTGGGACATCTCGGCCCGCTTCCTCAAGAAACCGTGGCTCTGGCCGGAGATCTGGCAGGCCAACCCGCAGGTCGAGAACCCGCACCTGATCTATCCGGGCGACGTGCTCAACCTCTCCTATCTGAACAACGGCGGCGCCCGCCTGACCGGCGGCGGCCCCCGCGTACGTCGCGAGCCGCTCGAGGATGCGATCCAGCCGATCAATCTCAAGGACATCGAGCAGTTCCTCAAGAACATGCGCGTCGTCGACGAGAACACGTTCAAGGGCCTGCCCCACATCGTCGCGGTCGAAGAGAACAAGCTGCGCGCAGTCAACGGCAACCTCGCCTACGTGCGCGGCCTCGATGCGAAGCCCGGCGATGCGTTCGTGATCGTCCGTCCGACGCACCTGTACTACTCCGTCGAAGGCAAGAAGGGCAATCCGCCGACGACGCACGCGCGCGTGCTCGACACGACGCACGGCCAGAACAAGATGCTCTGGCACAACAATCCGGTCAAAAACATGTTCGGGCGGAACTCGAGCATCCTCGGCTACGAAGTGCAGGTCATCGCCAACGCGCAGGTCACGCGCACCGGCGATCCGAGCTCGCTGCTGATCACCTATTCCGCCTACGAGATCCGTCCCGGCGACCTGATCATGCCGATCGAGGATCGCCCGTACGACTCGCAGTATTTCCCGCACGCGCCCAAGAGCGTGCCGACGAGCTTCGAAGTGCTCGCGTTCACCGACGCGCTCAACGCGATCGGTCCGAAGCAGGTCGTCGCGCTGTCGCGCGGTTCGGCCGACGGCATCGAGAACGGCCAGACCTTCTCGATCTACCACCCGGGCGAGCGCATCACGGACCAGTACAAATATCCCGAAGGCGGTGCGCGCAACTTCTTCAACCCGAACGATTCGAAGGTCACGCTGCCGGCCGAGTACATCGGTCACGTGATGATCTTCCGCACGTTCGACCGCGTGAGCTACGGCCTCGTCATGGACGGCCTGCGTCCGGTGCACCTGCACGACGTGCTGACCGCGCCGGAATGAGTCTCGCGCCGCGGAAGGCCAGGAATATTCCGAGCCTTCCGCCCGCCGTTTCCGAGCCAGAAGCGCCGGCGCAAGCCGGCGCTTTTTTTGTGCGCGTTCCTACACTGGCCGCATGAGCGCTTCGACGCCCGACACTGCCGAAACCCACGCCTGGCTCGTGCTGCTGCGCGCGCCGGGCCTGGGCGCCGCCGGCCTGCGCAGCCTGGTGACGCGTGCCGGCGGCGCGGCCGCGGCGCTGGCGGACATCGAGCGGCTGCGGCGCGAGTTCGCACTCGGCGACGAGACGCTGGCCCGGCTGCGCGCGCCGGACCGCGTGCGCGTCGACGCCGACCTCGACTGGCTCGCGGCGGCACCGGACCGGCGCCTGCTGACCTGGGACGACGCCGACTATCCCGCGCTGCTGCGCGAGGCCGGCGCCGCTCCGGCGGCACTGTTCGTGACTGGCGACATCAGCCTGCTCTGGCGTCCGCAGATTGCGATCGTCGGTGCGCGCAGTGCGACGGCCGGCGGGCTCGCGAACGCACGCAGCTTTGCCGCGCACCTGGCCTCGGCAGGGTTCGTCGTGACCAGCGGGCTGGCCGACGGCGTCGACGGCGCCGCGCACGCGGCCGCGCTCGACGCGGGCGGCGCTACGGTTGCCGTCACGGGCACCGGGCCGGATCTCGTCTATCCGCGGCGCAACGGCGCGCTTGCGGCACGCATCGCGGCCGCGGGCGCCGTCGTTACCGAATTCCCGCCGGGCATCGAGGCGCGCCCGGCACACTTCCCGCGACGCAACCGCGTGATCGCCGGACTGTCGCTCGGCGTGCTCGTCGTCGAGGCCGGCGTCCAGTCGGGCTCGCTGATCACGGCGCGCCTGGCCGGGGAGCAGGGCCGCGAGGTGTTCGCGCTGCCGGGGTCGATCCACAACCCGCTCGCGCGCGGATGCCACCAGCTGATCCGGCAGGGTGCGCGGCTCGTCGAGACCGCGACCGAGATCGTCGACGAGCTCGCCCCGCTCGCCCGCGCGCTCGGCGAACGGCTGCGCGAGCGGCTGGACGCTCCGGTGCCGACGGCCGAAGCGGGCCCTGTCGCCATGCCGGCAGCGGCGCGCGACGCCGACTACACCCGCGTGCTGGCAGCGCTGGGCCACGACCCGGTCAGCCTCGACGAGCTCGCCGCGCGGACCGGATTCGGCGTGCCGGCGCTGTCGTCGATGCTGTTGCTGCTTGAACTCGACGGCGATGTCACCAGTGTCGGCGGAGGGCGCTACCAGCGGCTCTGACTTCGCCGCCGCCCATGCTGGACCCCGTCGCGCTGTCATTCAGTCTGGCTTGACAGCACCGAGCGGCCTGTGTGCACGATGAAAAAAGAGGACGCCGGACAGTGCGTCCGCCCCATGCAATCGACCCAGCGGTTACCGGTACGCCGATAGCCCGCGCAGAGGACGCGCCACCCGCAATGGCCAAGAACCTACTCATCGTCGAATCGCCAGCCAAGGCCAAGACGATCAACAAGTATCTCGGCAAGGACTTCACGGTCCTTGCCTCCTACGGCCATGTGCGCGATCTCGTGCCCAAGGAAGGCGCCGTCAACCCCGACCAGAAGTTCGCGATGCAGTACGCGGTCATCGACAAGAACGAAAAGCATGTCGATGCGATCGCCAAGGCGGCAGCCAAGGCCGAAGCCCTCTACCTCGCGACCGACTTGGATCGCGAAGGCGAGGCCATCAGCTGGCACATCAGCGAGATCCTGCGCGAGCGCGGCCTGCTCGAGGGCAAGGACGTGCACCGGGTGGTGTTCTCCGAGATCACGCCCAAGGCGATCAAGGACGCGGTGGACCATCCGCGCGAACTCTCGCTCGACCTCGTGAACGCGCAGCAGGCGCGCCGCGCGCTCGACTACCTCGTCGGTTTCAACCTGTCGCCGGTGCTCTGGCGCAAGGTCCAGCGCGGTCTGTCCGCGGGCCGCGTGCAGTCGCCGGCGCTGCGCATGATCGTGGAGCGCGAGGAAGAGATCGAAGCCTTCAAGGCGCGCGAATACTGGAGCATGGACGCCGAACTCGCGCACGCGACGACGCCGTTCCGCGCCCGCCTGCTGCGGCTTGCGGGCAAGAAGTTCGAACAGTTCGACCTGACCGAAGCCGGCTCGGCCTACGCCGCACGCGACACGCTGTACGCCGCGGCCGGGGCGACGCGCATCGCCGGCAACGACACGCCGTTCGATACCGACGCGCCGGTCTGGCACGGTGGCCAGCTCGTCGTCGCCGACGTGCAGTCGCGCGAACGCAAGCGCCGCCCGGCCGCGCCGTTCACGACCTCGACTCTGCAGCAGGAAGCCGCGCGCAAGCTCGGCTTCACGACAAGCCGCACGATGCGCCTCGCGCAGCAGCTCTATGAAGGCATCGCGATCGGCGACGAGGGCGTGGTCGGTCTGATCACCTACATGCGTACCGACTCGACGAGCCTGTCCGACGACGCCATCGGCGAGCTGCGCGACGTGATCCGGCGCGACTACGGCGCGAAGGCGCTGCCCGAAGCGCCGAACGTCTACAAGACCAAGTCCAAGAACGCGCAGGAAGCCCACGAAGCGATCCGGCCGACGTCGGCGATGCGCCGCCCGGCCAGCGTCGCGAGCTCAGCGACGAGCAGCGCAAGCTCTACGAGCTGATCTGGAAGCGCACGGTCGCCTGCCAGATGCAGCACGCGACGCTGAACACGGTTTCGGTCGACCTGGCCTGCGGCAAGGATTCGGCGTTCCGCGCGAGCGGCACGACCGTCGTCGATCCGGGCTTCCTCGCCGTCTACGAGGAAGGCAAGGACCAGAAGGCCGCCGAGGACGACGACGAGGGCCGCAAGCTGCCGCTCATGAAGACCGGCGACGTGGTGCCGCTGTCGGCGATCCTGGCCGAGCAGCACTTCACCGAGCCGCCGCCGCGCTTTTCCGAAGCGAGCCTCGTCAAGGCGCTCGAGGAATTCGGCATCGGCCGTCCGTCGACCTACGCCAGCATCATCCAGACCCTGCTGTCGCGCGAATACGTGACGCTCGAATCGCGCCGCTTCCGTCCGACCGACGTCGGCCGCGCGGTCAGCAAATTCCTGAGCGGGCACTTCACGCGCTACGTCGACTACGACTTCACCGCGAAGCTCGAGGACGAACTCGATGCGGTCAGCCGCGGCGAGGAGGACTGGGTCCCGCTGATGCAGCGCTTCTGGTCGCCGTTCAAGGAACTCGTCGAGGAAAAGAACGAAACCGTCGACCGCTCCGAAGCCACCGGCGCGCGCGTGCTCGGCGACGATCCGGCCAGCGGCAAGCCCGTGTCGGTGCGCCTGGGCCGCTTCGGCCCGTTCGCGCAGATCGGCACGAAGGAAGACGAGGACAAGCCGCGCTTCGCGAGCCTGCGCGCGAACCAGAGCATCCACACGATCACGCTGCCCGAGGCGCTGGAGCTGTTCAAGCTGCCGCGCAATCTCGGCCAGCATCCGGACGGCACCGAGATCACCGTCGGCGTCGGCCGCTTCGGTCCGTTCGTCAAGCACGGCTCGGTCTACGCCTCGCTCAAGGCCGAGGACGATCCGTATACGGTTGAACTCCCGCGCGCCCTGCAGCTGCTGCACGACAAGGCCGAGGCCGCGGCGAACCGCGTCATCAAGAGCTTCCGCGACGGCGCGATCCAGGTGCTGCGCGGCCGCTACGGCCCGTACATCACCGACGGCGCGAAGAACGGCCGCATTCCCAAGGACCGCGAACCCGAATCGCTGACCGAAGCCGAGTGCGTCGAACTGCTCGCGGCGGCGCCCGACAAGCCGGCGCGCGGCGGCCGCTTCGGCAAGGGCAAGGGCAAGGCCGAACCGAAGGCCGCGGCGAAGTCGGCCGCGAAGACGACCGAAGCCAGGTCCGCGGCGAAGAAGAAGCCCGCCGCAACGAAGACCGCCGCGAAAAAGGCTCCGGCCAAGAAGGCCACCGCCAAGAAGACCGCGACGAAAAAGGCGGCGACGAAAAAGCCCGCGTCCTGAGCACGGTCGCATGCTCGCCGCCGAACTTGAAGCCGCCGCCGCCGCGCTCCGCCGGGGCGGCGTCGTCGCCTATCCGACCGAAGCCGTCTACGGACTGGGCTGCGACCCGCTCGCCGAAGCCGCGCTGACGCGTCTGTTTGCACTCAAGCAGCGCCCGCTGCAGCAGGGCGTGCTGCTGATCGCCGCCGACTTCGATCAGGTCGAACGCTACATCGCGCTCGATCGCGTCCCGGCCGACGCGCTCGCGCGCGTGCGGGCGAGCTGGCCCGGGCCGAACACGTGGATACTGCCGCGCTCGCCGGCCGCACCCGCATGGATCGCCGGCGCCCATGACGGCATCGCGTTGCGCGTGACCGCGCACGCGCCGGCCGCCGCGCTGTGCCGTGCATTCGGCGGCGCCGTCGTGTCGACCAGCGCCAACCGTCACGGCCATCCGCCCGCAAGAACCGCCGCCGAATTACGTACTGTATTCGGCGACGAGCTAGACGCGATCGTCGACGCCCCGGTCGGGGGGCTTGAGCGCCCGACCGCGATCCGCGACGCTATCAGCGGGGAATTCGTACGACATTGAGGCCGGGGGGCTATGTCCGCAGTCATACAGGGAGCGCGATCGGGCGAGGCGGCCTTGCCGCTGATGGCCGGATCGGAACGGCGCATCGTCGCCTGGCGGCAGGGACGCCCGGTGCGCCAATCGGAATTTCTGGGTCACGTCGCGGCAGTCGCCGCGCGATTGCCGTGCGTGAACGCCGCGGTCAATCTCTGCGAGGACCGCTATCACTTTCTCGTTGCGTTCGCGGCCGTCGCCGTCGCCGGCCAGACCAATCTGCTGCCGCCGTCGCGCGCGCGTCAGGCCGTGGACGAGGTCATGGCGGCGCATCCGGGCTGCTACGCGATCAGCGACTGCGTGCTCGACGCCGCGCCGCCGCAACTCTGGCAACTGCCCGCGCTCGATGAACTCGCTGCCGGCGACGTCGCCTCCGTTCCGCTGATTCCGGGCGACCAGGTCGTCGCGATCGGCTATACCTCGGGCTCGACCGGTTCGCCCAAACCCAATCCCAAGACGTGGCGCAGCTTTCGCGCGAGCACCGCGCTGAACGCGACGCTGCTCGTCGGCGACACGGCGCCGAGTCTCGTTGCGACGGTGCCGCCGCAGCACATGTACGGCATGGAAATGTCGGTGCTGCTGCCGCTGCTCGCGGATGTCGGCGTCGATGCGGCCAAGCCGCTGATGCCCGCCGACATCGCCGCCGCACTCGCCGCGCTGCCGGCGCCGCGCCTGCTCGTGACGACGCCGGTGCATCTGCGCGCGCTCGTGCAGTCGGCAATCGCGCTGCCCGAAATCGGCGGCATCGTCTGCGCAACCGCGCCGCTGTGCCGCGAACTCGCCGCGGCGGCCGAAGCCTGCTTCCGCACGCGCGTGATCGAGGTGTTCGGATCGACCGAGACCTGCGTGATCGCGCACCGGCGCACCGCCGAGCAGGAAGACTGGCAGCACTACCCCGCGGTCGGCCTGCGTCCGCAGCCCGACGGCACGCTCGTCACGGCCGACTGGTTCGACGCGCCGGTCACGCTGCAGGATCTCGTCGAACTGCTGCCGGGACACCGCTTCCGCCTGCGCGGGCGCAATTCCGATCTGCTGGAAATCGCCGGCAAGCGCGCCTCGCTCGCCGACCTCAATCGGCGGCTGCTCGCGATCGAGGGCGTCGTCGACGGCGTGATCTTCCAGCGCGACTGCGATCGCGGCGGCGTCCAGCGGCTCGCCGCGCTCGTCGTCGCGCCGGATCTCTGCGAAGGCGAAATCCTCGACGCGCTGCGCACGGCGACCGACCCGGCCTTCCTGCCGCGCCCTCTGCGCAAGGTCGACCGGCTGCCGCGCAACGAGACCGGCAAGCTGCCGCGCGCCGCGCTGCTCGCGGCGCTCGAATGACGCCGCGGCGGCGCGCGGTGCGCGCCGCCTTTTCCACTACGCCGCCTTCTGGATTTCCGCGCCCGCGGCGCCGTCCTCGACCGCGTCGGGCGCGAACTTGCCCTGTTCGGCCAGTTCCGCGAACATGCCGCCGCGCGCGACGAGTTCGTCGAAACGCCCGCTCTCGACCAACCGCCCGCGGTCGATGACGAGGATCAGGTCGGCATTGCGCACGGTCGACAGCCGATGCGCGATCACGAACGTCGTGCGGCCCTGCGACAGCTCCTTCAACGCCTTCTGGATGCGCGCCTCCGTGCCGTTGTCGAGCGCGCTCGTCGCTTCGTCGAGGATCAGGATCGGCGCGTCCTTGAGCACCGCGCGCGCGATCGCGAGCCGCTGGCGCTCGCCGCCGGACAGCGAGCGGCCGCGCTCGGCGACGAGCGTGTCGTAGGCATCGGGCTTGGCGCTGATGAAGCCGTGCGCCTCGGCCGCGCGCGCGGCGGCTTCGACCTGTTCCGGCGTCGCCTGCGGATCCGCGATGCGCAAGTTGTCGCCGATCGAACGATAGAACAGCCCCGGCTCCTGAAACACGACGCCGATGTTCCGGCGCAGCGAATCGACCCCGATCGTGCGCAGATCGCGGCCGTCGATGCGGATGCGGCCCGACTGCGGATCGTAGGCGCGATACAGCAGGCTCAGCGCCGTCGTCTTGCCCGCACCGGTCGGTCCGACGAGCGCGATCGTGCTGCCGGCCGGTGCGCGGAAGCTGAGGCCACGCACGGCCGGCACCGTGTCGCCGTCACCGGCGGCATAGCTGAAGCTGACGTCGTCGAACTCGACCTCGCCGCGCGCGCGGCCGAGATCGACCGC
>CAMLLF010000158.1 GCA_946480705.1 uncultured Lysobacteraceae bacterium
ATCTGTCGGGCAACAACGAGACCTGCACCATCACGACGGCCCAGGCCGGCACGTACTACGTGACGGTGCGCGCGTACTCGGCCTATTCGGGACTCAGCCTCACGGGCAGCTTCACGCCGTGATCGATCGCAGGGCAGGTCGGCCAGGGAAGGCCGGCTTTTTGCGTTGATGGACAGGCGGGGCTGCCGCTCTTGCCGGAATCGCCAGGTGCTTTGTGGCGGAAGCAAAAGAGCAAAAAAGAAAAACCATCCCCGCTCATGCCCCTTGAAGGGGAGGGTTATCGACAGCGTCGCGCAAGCGTCAAAAGCGAGCGATAACGTCGCTTGCCGGCGGGATTTTCGACCCCGGAGCGCGTGTCGCTCGACCGCCGGACCGGTCGGACAGCACCACGCCTCACGCCCTCACGGCGACCCCCAATCCTGATTCGCCGCGCTGCTGACGAGCCGCGTGCGATCGCGGCCCGCGGGGCTCATCCAGAGATCCGACGCGCCGCGCATGCCGCTGGCCGCCAGCAGCTGCAGCCGGCGTTCGTCGGAGCAGCGCGACGCTGCGGCGTTCGCATCCATGAGGCTGTGCACCAGCAGTTCGCCGAGTACGTCGCCGTTGGCGCGCGCGTCGTTGTGCAGCGCGTCGAGTTCGCGCGCGGACTGCTCGATCCTGCCGCCGCCCTGCAGCACGAGCGCGCGCACGGTGCGGATGCGGCGACGCTCGTACCAGTAGTCCGGCGGCGCGACCGCGTCGGCGATTTCGATCTCGCGTGCGGCTTCGGCATTGCGGCCCTCGGCCAGCGCAATCTCGGCGCGCGTGATGCGCAGGCTCGCTTCGAGCATGCGGTAGCCCGAACGCTGCGTCAGCGGCAGCGTGCGATCGACGAGCGCGTTCGCGGTATCGAAATCGCCGATGCGCGCGAGCAGCGGCGCGACTTCCATCGCGAGACCCCAGCGGTCGGGCAGCTCGCGCGTGTCCTGCGGCGCCTGCGTCATCGGCGCGAGCAGCCGGCGCGCCTCGGTGACGTCGCCGGCCTGGATCGCGAGCTCGGCTTCGCCGATGTCGGCCAGGTGCTCGAACGCGGGCACGCCGGTCGCGCGGCAGCTGCGGAACTCGGTGCGCGCGTCGGCCGGCCGTCCCTGCACGATGCGCACGGCCGCGCGCATGCAGTTCATCGCGGCCATGCTCTGCGGCAGATTGCCCGCCGACGCGCTGCGCAGCGCGCTCTCGGTGCGTTCGAGCGTGCGCAGCGCACCGTCGAAATCGCCGCGCCAGTACTGCAGGCGCGCGCGGTTGAGTCCGATCGCGTAGGCGGTCGAACCTTGCTGCGGCTCTGCATCGAGCAGCTTCAGACGCTGATCGGCGCCCGCGAAATCCAGACGCAGTACATCGAGCTGCAACAGCGGCAGATCGAGGCGGCGCCGCTCGATGCGATGGCCCGTCGACTCGGCGACCGCCGCGGCCTGCGCAAAACGCTGATGCGCTTCCTGCGCATCGCCGGCGCGAAAGCGCGCGACCGCGACGCGGCGCAGCGCTTCGATCTCGATGCGTGCATTGCCGGCCGAGCGCGCCTCGGCAAGCAATTGATCGAGCGTTTCGCCGGACACGCGATCGTCGCGCTCGAGCTGCGCGCGCAGACGCGCACCGAGCACGCCGAGCCGATCGCCCGTCGCCGCGAAACCCTGCTCGGCCCGTTCCAGCAGCGCGACGTCGACGCGTTCGCGCGCACCGCTGCGCGCGTCGGCCAGTGCGAACGCGGCCTGCGCCTGCTCGTGTTCCCAGCCCAGCATCTGCGCGAGTTCGAGCGCCTGCGTCGCGCTCGCGATCGACGCGCGGAAATCCTGGTTCGCGATCGCGATGTCGGACTGTGCGACGAGCCAGCCGAGCGCCGCGCCGGGCGCATTCGGCAGCGGCGCCTCGAGACGCTCGGCCGCGTCGCGCGGACGGCCCGCACGGTGCAGGCTCGTCGCTTCGGCGATGCGGTACTCGGCCACGTCGTCGCGGCGTGCCTCGCGCAGCGCGGCGAAGGCGTCGGCCGCGGCCAGATGCTGCTCGCGGATCATCAGTCCTTCGGCGCGCAGCGGCGCTCCGAGGAATTCCGGCAGTTCGGCGGTCCAGCCGTCGGCGCGCACGAGTTCCGCCTGCGCCGCGCCGCGCTGGCCGAGCTGCGCGAGCGCGCGCGCGAGCCGGAAGCGCGCGAATCCCATTTCCGGTGCCGAGGTGACGACGCCGGTATACGAGCGCACCGCGTCGCCCCAGCGATGCTGGTCCTCGGCTTCGAGCGCGGCCGCGAGCTGCTGCGCCGCGCTCGCATCGAGCCGCAGTTCGGGGCCGGCGTAGTTCTCGCTCGCGGCGAGCCGCGCGAACACTTCGTCGCTGACCTCGGCGATCGCGCCGACGAGATGCTTGACCGGCGCGACGCGCACGACGGGCGTCTGCGCGACCGCGCCGCGGAAGTGCGCGGCGATGCGCCATTCGCTGCCCTGGGCCGGCGCGGCCAGATCGATCAGCACGACCGCTTCGCTGCCGTCCGCGGCGAGATCGGCCGGATTGCGCAACTCGACGCGCGGACTGCTGCGAAGCTGCCACGCGAGCCAGCGCTGCAGCAGATACGCCGGCCAACGCTGCGAGTCGGGCAGGCTGGAGTCGGGCGCGACGACGAGTACGACGCGCAGCGGCGCCGCATCGCGGCCGCGCGCGCCGAGCAGGCCGCCGGTCAGCAGCATGAGGCTGAGGCAGACCGCGGCCGCCAGCGCGATGGTCCAGCCGCGCGTGATCGGCGGTGCCGCACGTACGGCCGGCGCGACGAAGGCGGCGGCCGGCCTGGCCTCGGCCACATTGGCCGGCTCGGGCGCGTCGACGGCAGCCGCGGTGGCGTCGTCGGCGACGACAGGCGTTTCCGCCTCGGCTGCGGCCGCCGGCAGCAGCGCGTCGTCGCCGTGCACGAGTTCGAATTCGACGCCGGCCGGCGGATCGAAAATGTATCCCTGCTTCGATACCGTGCGGATCCATTGCTTTGCCGCGCCGCCGAGCGCGCGGCGCAGCAGCCAGATCGATGTCGTGAGGTTGGCGTCTTCGACGACCGCGCCGCGCCAGACGCGGCGGAAGATCGCGTCGCGCGTGTGCAGCGTGCGCGGTTCGCTGAGAAACAGCAGCAGCAGTTCGAAGCAGCGCGGATTCAGCTCGTGCATGACGCCGGCGCGGCTGACGGTGCGATAGCGCGGATCGATCTCGATCTCGCCGAGGCGTACGAGCCGCGTGTCCGCGGGCCAGGGCAGCGTTCTGTCGGCCATAGCTAGTTACCCTCGCAGGGGGCTTGCGCCGTCGATCGCCGATCCTGCGACGGTTGCAGGACGGCGTTCGGTGACGAAACCGGCATTCCTGTCGAGCGCAATCACTGTGACGGGACGCATCGCACCGGTGCGCGATGCGTCCGGCCGCGCTGCGCGCACGACGTTCCGCATGTCTCGTCCTGACGCGACGCGCGTCGGTACGCGGCAACTCCGGCAGAGAAACGCCAGGCAATCCGTGCCGGCCGCGAACGCGCGGCCACAGCGCAGTACACGTGCTGCGATGCAACACGTGCAGGTCCTTTATGTAAGCCCCCCCGGGCACCGAGCGTAGCCGCTCAGGTTGTAACCACACATCCTGGCAAGGATAGGGGCGCGCATGCAAGCGCTGTCTAACGACCAAAAGACATATCGGCGGCAGGGACGCACCGCGCTTGACGATGCGGCGAACTCGGCCGCGCGGATGACGTGCGTTTCGCGGCGCGAAGTGCGCCCGTCCGCGAGAATCAGGCGGCGTCGGCCGTCATCGCCGACAGCCTCGCGCGCTCCTTGCGCGCGAGCGCCTCGTTGAGATCGATGAAATCGCGCAGCAGCGTGTTGCCCGGATCGCTGGCGAGTTCGGCGTGCGCGCAGCGCAGGCAGTTCTCCAGACGCCGCAGCGTGTCCATTTCGGTCGGACGAAAATCAAGATCCATGCGCATCGAAGCCTCTCCAACGACAAGCCGATCCGGCGTCCGCCTCACCGAACGCGCGACACGCGGCAGCGGGGTTTGGCGGAACGCCGCGCACGAAAACGGCGCGAACGAAGCCTCGTCCGCGCCGCCGTTTCGCCGGGCGCATTCCGGCAGGACCGGTCTACTCTTCTTCTTCCTCGTCCGAGACCATCTGGTCATCGTCGCGTTCCGGCTGCTGACGCTGCGGATTGCCGGGGTTCTGCACGTTCGGCTGCTGCTGCGGGGACTGCCCCGGGTTGCGCGGGTTCGCCATGACGTCTTCTCCATGCGATATGCGCTGATGCGCAGGTGAGGCGAGCGCAAGGGGCATGCCAGTGGAACGTCGGCAGGCGGACGCGAACGGGCGGCGCACGGCTCGCGCGAAATGCGCGACGCACACCGCGCTTTCGTGCAAGCCGACCGGGAGGGACTGAAACTGAACGATGCGCCGTGCGGATACGGGGCCACGCGCCCGCTGCGATTCACGCACCCGAGACGGCGCATCCGGAGAATCGCTCGCGACATCGCCACGTCCCGCTCGGGCAACGATACGGACGAACCGCCTCGGGAGATCGCCGCGTGACGAGCAATTCGGAACAGTCTGCCGGCAGGCTCGACCTCATGGCCCGCTCGGCGCAGTTGCTGCGCTTCGCCTCGCGCTACCGGCATCTCGCGGGTTCCGCGGGCGAAGCCGGTTCGCGCGACGAGGCCGATGCCTTCGTCGAGGACATCCAGAAGCTGGGCCCCGCCTTCATCAAGATCGGCCAGACGCTGTCGGTGCGTCCCGACCTGCTGCCGCTGAGTCATCTGAACGCGCTGCAGAAACTGCAGGACGACGTGACCGCCGTGCCGCTCGCCGATGTGCGCGAGGTCATCGAGCGCGAACTGGATGTGCGCGTGTCGAAACTGTTCGAGACCTTCGACGACAGACCGCTCGCCGCGGCCTCGCTCGCGCAGGTGCATGCGGCGACACTGCGCGACGGACGCGAGGTCGTGGTCAAGGTGCAGCGCCCCGGCATCGCCGACAGCGTGGACAGCGATCTGGCCGTGCTGCGCGGACTCGCCGGCGCCGCCGACCGCTTCACCGACCAGGGCCGCCGCATCCGTTTCGGCGACTGGATCGAGGAGATGGCCGAGACGCTGGCCGAAGAACTCGACTATCGCCTCGAGGCCGCGAACATGCGTTCGCTCGCCGCGCATCTGGCCGACTACCCGACGCTGTTCGTGCCTGCGCCGATCGCGGATCTGTGTTCCGGCCGCGTGCTCACGATGGATCGCGTGCACGGCCGCAAGATCGCCGAGCATCCCGGAATGCAGCGCCTGGAGCGGCCGCTCGATCTGCTCGCGCAGGATCTGATCCGCTGCTACCTCGACCAGATCTTCGTCCATCGCATCGTCCACGCCGATCCGCACCCGGGAAACCTGATCCTGTCCGGCGACCGGCTCGCGCTGATCGATGCGGGCATGGTGCTGCGCCTCGCGCCGCGCATGCGCGACGAACTGCTGTCGCTGATGCAGGCGACGATCGCCGGCGAGAGCGAACGCGTCGCGGGGCTCATCGCGCGCATGGGCGAGCGCCTCGCGGTGTTCGACGAGCGCGCGTGGCAGCGCCGCTGCAACCGGCTCGTGCTGCGCTATTGCAGCCAGTCCGTGCACGACGACGTCGGCGCCGGCGAGCTGCTGCTCGCGCTCGCGCGGCAAAGCGTCGAATCCGGCCTGCGGCCGCCGCCGGAAATCGCGGCGCTCGGCCGCACGCTGCTCGCGCTCGAAGGCTCGGCGCGCCGGCTCGATCCGCAGCTGCGGCCCAACGACGTCGTGCGCGACAAGCTCGACGCGCTGCTCGGCCAGCGGCTCGGCGAGGAATTCTCGCGCCGCCGGATCCGCAGCCATCTCGTCGAACTCGCCGAAGTCGGCGCGCGCTTGCCGCAGCAGCTGCGCGACACCTTCGATCTCATCGCGCGCAACCGGCTGCGCGTGCGCATCTCCGGGCTCGGCGAGGCGCGGCTGCTCGAAAACCTGCAGAAGATCGCGAACCGCATCAGCACCGGCCTGATCTCCGCCGGGCTCGTCGTTGCCGCCGCGCTGACCTTGCGCATCGACGCCGGCCCGCGGCTGCTCGGCTATCCGGCGCTCGCGCTGGTCCTGTTCCTCACGGCATTCGGCCTCGGCGCCGCGCTGATCGTCAGTTCGCTGCGATCGGACCGGCGCAAGTAGCGACTCAGCGCGACGACCGCCGCTTGCGCGCGGTGACGACCTGCCCGACGACGGCGGTCAGCAGGATGCAGGTGTTCGTGACGACGAAGACCGCGCTTCCGACCAGCGCGCTGTAGACGATGAACCCGATCGACGACGCGATCTGTCCCGCGAACAGCCAGCGCGACACGCCGCGTGCCGACTCATCCCTGGCCTGCGTGACGATCTGCCGGATCAGCGTCGCCAGCAGCACGGCCGAAGCGGCCCATCCGACCAGATCCGCAGTCACGCCATCGCTCCGCTGCGCCGGGCTGCGAGCGTGCGCCGGCTTCGCGCCGAAGCTATGCCCGGGCGGGTGATGCATGCGTCAAACGGTGCGCTTGGCCGTCCTTCCGCGCTGCGGCGACGGCCAGCGGTCTGGGGCCGGAGCCGGCATGTCCCGCGAAGATCCAATGTGAACACCTGTACAAAGCGGCACGGAACCGGTCATGCATTCTGCCGCCATCACGCACGCCGGCTTGCGTTGTGCGCGGTGGGAGCGCGGCGCGTCGCACGTTTGCGTGCGGTTTTTCGGCATGGCGGCACCGGTTTGCACGTTGGCATGCCGGTTGCCGTACCGCCGTCACTCTCACCCGCACACGGAGTTCCATCATGTCCATCGACAAGCAGGTTTCCGACGATCTCAATCTCGATCCGGTCAGCGGCGCGCCCGGCGCGCATCCGGTCGGCACGGGCATCGGCGCAGCGGCCGGCGGAGCGGCCGCCGGTGCCGCCGTCGGCACGGTCGCCGGCCCGGTCGGCACGGCCGTCGGCGCAGCGGTCGGCGCCGTCGTCGGCGGACTCGCCGGCAAGGGCGTCGCCGAAGCGATCGATCCGACGGCTGAAGCGGCCTACTGGGAAGCGAACTACGCGACGCGTCCCTACGTCACGCCGGGTACGACCTACGCCGACTACGAGCCCGCGTATCGCTATGGCTGGGAGTCGCGCGCCCAGTACGCCGATCGCGACTGGAACACCGTGGCACCGACGCTCGCATCGGAGTGGCCGCGGCGCGCCGGTGCGTCGGGCTTGAGCTGGGACCGCGCACAGCCGGCCGTGCGCGATGCGTGGCACCGGCTCGACGGCACCCTCGTCTGATCGCCGGCGTCACTCGGGTCTCGGACACGGAATGTCGCGCACGCTGACGCGAAGTTCACCTCGCCGCCACGGACGGCGGCGGGCAGGTCGCGTGCCGGACCGTAGTCATCATGGCGGCGCACTCGCCGGCGCAACCGGCGTCGCGCCATGACCGCGCCGCTCATCGGCGTCGCGGGCTGGGCGCTGTCGCGCGATCTGCAGCCGCAGTTCGCGCCCGGCGACAGCCATCTCGCACGCTATGCGTCGCGATTCGACGTCGTCGAAATCAATTCCTCGTTCTACCGGCCGCACCGGCGCGCGACGTACCAGCGCTGGGCGGCGACGGTTCCCGACGAATTTCGCTTCGCTGCGAAACTGCCGCGCACGATCACGCATGAACGCCGTCTCGTCGCGGCGACGGCATTGCTCGACGCGTTCCTGCAGGAAGTCGGCGGCCTCGGCGAAAAGCTTGGCGTACTGCTGATCCAGCTGCCGCCGACGCTCGCGTTCGATGCGCCGCACGTCTCGACGTTTCTGCAGGCATTCCGCGCGCGGCACTT
>CAMLLF010000159.1 GCA_946480705.1 uncultured Lysobacteraceae bacterium
GCTTCACGCTGGTCGAGCACGCGGTTCGCGCTGTCGAGCAGTTGCTGCACGATGCGGTAGTCGCCTGGTGCGACATCATCGAGCGGACGCAGCACCCGGAAATCACGCAGCGCGCCCGGCACGAGCTGGCGCAAGGCATGACCAAAACTGTACTGCTCCACATTGCTGGCATCGTAGACGCGGACGAGCAGGGTCAGATCGTTCAGCACGACGTTGCTCGACAGGTTCTGCGCGCGCGAGTGGATCTGCGCGTCCTCGCTCGCGCGATAGACCGGCTTGTCGGTCCAGACGCGCGAGGTCGCGCTGCCGGCCGTGTCGGCCAGCACGCGGAAGACCGTCTCGGCGCGGGCGAGCACGCGGCCCTCGGCGTCGAGTTCCGCGACGGCACGGTATTCGCCGGGCACGCGCGTACCGATCGGGAAACTGTCGTCGCGCCGGTATTCGGCGTCGGCCGGCACGCTCGCGCCGGCGGCCGACAGGGTCGCCACGAGCACGCCCTGCGCATCGAGCACACGCACGCTCAGGCGGCCGTTGGTTTCGCCGGTCGTTCCGCCCTGCAGCCGCGTCGTGACAGCGGCCGTCGTGTGCGGTGCGTACTCGGGCAGATCGGTCGCGATCTGCGCCTGCACGAGACCGGTCACGTCGATCAGTGGCACTTCGATCGGCACCTGGATTTCCTGCCCGGCGAAACTGTTCTCGAAGGCAAGGAAACCCGAGTCGAGCGTCTTGCGCCGTTCCCCGTACTGCAGGTCGTCGAGGTTCGTGTCGAAGCAGATGGCCTCGCCCTGCGGACCGATGTCGTTGAGCGACCAGACGTGTTCGGTGCGTCCGCCCGGCAGCGACACGACGGCCTGCGGCGCCTTGCTCATGCCGGTCAGCGACTGGCCTGGCGCCGTCACGAGATGCGCGCGCGCGCCGATGCGGCCGCAGGTCACCGGCATCTGCCAGATGAACTCGTCGGTGTGGTTCCAGATCAGGATGCGGTTGCTGAAGCGGTCGAAGGCCAGATAGTCGATGTCGGTCAGGTCCGGCGACACGGTCAATGCGTCGAACACCATCGACACACTGCGCGTGCGCGGATTGATCTGCGTGAGCACGTGCTCTTCGCCCTGCTGTCCCACCTTGGTCCAGCGGAACGGCGCGAGGTACAGGTTCTCGCCGCAGTCGGCCGTGATGGTCGGGTTGTCGTCGCCTTCGAACGTCGGCTCTTCGGTACCGTCGCCGGCCGAGTACAGGTCGAACACCGCGCCGTCGGGCTTGATCATCGCGATCAGGTGATTCGTGTTCTGCACGTAGACCGTGTCGGCGGTGTCGACCGTGATGCCCTGGGGACCCGGCAGGCCGCGCGTCGCGACGATGCTCGAACTGCCGTCGGCAAGGATCTTGAACAGCTTGTCGGTCGCGGCGACCAGCACCTCGCCGCGGCTGTTGACGGCGATACCCGAGACGCCGGCGGCGTCGAGCGTCGCGAGCGTCGTGCGGCTCGCCGCAAGATCGACCTTCACCACATCGACGACGTTGCCGCCGCGCTTGTTCAGCAGATACAGATTCTCGGCATCGTCGATCGCGAGGCCCTTCGCGAGGCTCAGGCCCGTCAGCAGCGTCGAGGTGACGCCCGCCGACGTCGTCTTGTACAACTTGGACGTGTCCACGTAGTACAGGTTTCCACTCCGGTCTGCGATCAGGCCTGACGGCTGCGAGATCGATGCGAGCTTGCGTGCGAGTCCGGTTTCCACGCGCGAGATCGCATTGGCCGCCGCGCCGGAAACGTCGAGGCACATGGCGAGCGTCTGGTCGCCGGGCGGCAGGGTGCTGCGCGACGCGGCGAGCTCGCCGCTGGCATGCGCGCCGACGTGGACGAAGTTGGTCGGCGTACCTTCGACATCGCCGCGCCGCACTTCCACCTTGAAGTCGCCGCCGTAGGCGGGCGTCCAGCTGCCGAAGTCGATCTCGGCGAGATCCGCGCTCGCCGGCAGCGCGGCCATCGGCCGCGTGACGCGATGCACGACCGTGCCGGGCGCCGGCGGTTCGGCCGCCTGGGTCACGCGAATCCGCCAGAGGTTGCCGTTGTTGTGCGCGAACAGCGTGCCGCCGCCCGCATCGACGACGCCGCTGATGGTCGTGGTGCCGAGCTGCGACTTCACGCGCAGCAGGTCGACGCGACCGTCTGTGCTCACCTGGTTCATGAGCCCGGAATCGCGCGCGACGGCGATGCGTCCTTCGCTGCCGATGTCGATCGCGTTGATGTTGTAGAGCCCCTGCGCGACCGGCTCGATGTGAGCGTTCGCGTAGCGCACGATCGTGCCGCTGATGCGGTTGCCGATGTACACGTCGCCGTTGGCCGCGACATCGATCGCGCTCGGCGCGCGGATGCCGGCACTCAGCGTGGTCCACAGCGGCGCCGCGAAGCGCAGCAGCGCGGCGTCTTCTTTTTCGACGACGACGGGTGCGCCGTCGAGGAAAACGATGCCCTGCGCGTTCGGCGCGCCGGTCAGTTCGCTGCGCGTGCCGTCGGCGGCCACAGTGTCGATACCGTCGGTGCGCGTGATCCAGAGCTTGCCGCTCGCATCGAACGCGAGCCATCGCGGCTGCGCGCTCGCCGCGATGAACTGCGCGGCCGTACCGGCGCGGTCGAGACGCACGACGCTGCGCGCGCCGTTGTTGGCCACGAGCAGGCGGCCCTGGGCGTCGAACACGAGACCCATCGGATTGATCAGGCCGGCGTATTCCGCCGACGTGTTCAGCGCGGCATCGAGCACGAGCAGACGGCTGTTGGTCTTCTCGGCCATCGCAAGGCCGCCGTCGGCCGCGACGGCGATGCTGCCGAGCAGATAGCTCGTGATCTGCTTGAGATCGCGCAGCGCCGTTCCGTTCCAGGCGCGTACCTTGCTCACGCTGTTCTCGACGGCGACACCGACCGTATCGACGCCGCGCTGCGCGAGCTGATCCGCCTTGAAGTTCGTGGTCAGGAACTGCGGATAGCCACCGGGTGCCGCACCGAACAGCTTGTCGTTGGAATCGACGAAGCGCAGTTCGCTGCCCGTCCAGACGATGCCATACGGAATGCGGAAACCGCTGACCGTCGACTGCAGGCTGCCCGCGGCGCTGTAGAGGCTGACGCGTTCGAGCGACGTGCCGACCGTGATGATGCGGCCGCTGCCGTCACGCGCGGCACCGTTCACGCTGCTGAGCCCCGTGAGCAGGCTCGTCGTCGCGCCCGTCGCCGGATCGATTTCGTACAGCACCGTGCTCGACCAGAGCAGCACGCGGCCCGCTGCCGTCGTCGCGAGGCCGCTCGGAGCGCCGCTGACGCCGTGGCGTACTTCGCTCAAGCCGCCGTCACGCGCGACTTCGAACACCTTGCCGGTGGACAGCAGCACGTAGACCTTGCCGCTGCCGTCCGACGCCAGGTCATAGGGCTGTGCGGGGAGTTCGACCAGCGTGGTGAAATTGCCGCCCGCATCGAGGCGGTAGAGACGCTGGGCACCGGCGTCGCGCAGCACGTAGTCGCCCGCGCTGTCGACGGCGATGTCCTCGGCGTCGAGCGGCAGCGTCTTCACGAGCGCGGTGGCACCGCTCGTCGGGTCGAGGCGTACCACGTCTTTCGCGCGCACGGCGGCGAGGCCGCCGTGCGGCGGATCGAGCGCGAGCGCGTCGAAGGCGGCGACCGACAGCTTGCGCGGCAGTCCGCCGTCGATGACCGCGACCGAGTCGGCATTCAGCACGAACAGCCGGCCACCCGGTTCCGCCACCACCGTGGTCGGGCCCTGCAGCGCACTTTCCACGGCGCCGAGCCGGCGGCCGTCCGGTGCGAACGTCGCGATGCGATACGTGCCGCCTTCGGTGACGTGCAGATTGCCGGTGCCGTCGACGGCGACGCCGTGCGGCGAGCTCAGACCCGTGGCCAGCGTCGTCGCCGTCGAACCTGGTGCCGCTGATGACGTAGATCGTGCCGTCACCGCCGACCGTCAACGCCTCGGGCGAATCGAGGCCGGTGGCCTGCACGACGACGCGGCCGTCGCGTTCGAGCCGGCGCAGCGTGCCGTCGCCGTTGAGGCTCAGCAAGGCGCCGTCGGCGGCATAAGCCAATGCGACCGGCGTCGCGACGACGCCGCGCGCGAACAGGCTCGCGGTTCCGTCGGCGGCGATGCGCTGGATCGCATCGTCGCCCTGCGTGCTCACGTAGAGCTGGCCGTCGCTGCCGAAGCGCAGATCGGCCGGATCGTTCAGGCCCGTCGCGAACGTGCTGCGCGCGCCGTCGGCGGCGATGCGCACGATGCTGTTGCTGCCGCTGTCGGCGACGTAGAGCAGTCCGTCGCTGCCGCGCGTGATGCCGCGCGGCTTGTTCAGACCCGTCGCGAAGATCGTGATGGAGCCGTCGCGCGCGACGCGGGCCACGGTGTTGTCGCCGTAGTTCGTGACGTAGAGATTGCCCGCGCTGTCAGGCACCAGCGCGAAGGGCTGGGCGAAACCGTTGCGCCAGAGCACGGTCTCGGTGCCGTTCGTCTCGCGGCGCACGAGGCGCGTCTCGTCGACGCTGACGCCGTTGTCGAGACCGACGTACTCGCCGACGAGCAGCAGCTCGCCGCTCGCGAGCGCCGTCAGTGCCGCCGTGCGCGTGAGGCGATTGAGCTGCAGCGTCGTCGCATTGCCCTGGTCGCTGACGCGATACAGCGTCTTCGTCGACGTGCCGACCCAGAAATTGCCGGCCGTATCGCGCGCGAGCGCATTCAGCGCGATCGAGCCGCCGGTCGGCAGCGCCGCGTGCACCGAGGCCACGCCCTGCGGGTCGAAACGCAGCACGCGGCGCGCGGCGGTCTCGAGCGTATACAAATTTCCATTGTCGTCACGCACGAGACCGCGCGCGTTGCTGCCGAGCGGGGCGCCGTCGAAGAACGGCTCCGGCGCGGCGGACAGCGCGGTGCGGCTGTCGGGATCGAGGGCCTGCAGGATCACGCTGAGTTCGGCCGAACCCGGCGGCAACTCGCGATTGCCGATGTTGGCGAGGCTCGCGCGCAACTGCACCGGCACGGTGCCGGCCTGCAGCAGCGGCGGTGTCGCAACGACCGCTCCGGACAGCATCGGACCCGCGTCGATCGTGAACGTGGCGGAACCTTCGGCACGCACGCGGCCCGCGCTGTCGCTGCCGCGCGCATGCACGGTGTAGACGCCGGCGGCCTGGCGCTGCGTGACCCAGTCCATCTCGATTTCGCGGCGGCTGCCCGGCGGGAAGCTGATCGGCAGGTTCGGCGGATTCTGTCCGGGTCCCGTGCTGTTGGCCTTGAGCAGCTTCACGACGATGCCGTTCGCATCGATGATCTCGGCGTCGATGATCAGCTCGGCCGCAGTGTCCGACGCATTGCGCACGCCGATCTCGATTTCGATCTCGCGACTCGGCGCATAGACCGGACGATCGGTCGCGACCTCGTCGAAGAAGATGCCCTGACCGTTGGCCGGCACGAGTTCGATGTTCAGCGTGTTCGCGCCGATTTCCGGCAGCGACACGGTGACGTTGCGGCTCAGATAGCCGGCCGCGGACACCTGCACGACGAAGTTCGTGCCGGCGATTCCGCTCAGCGAATAGCGTCCGTCCGGGCCGCTCGCCGCGGTCGGACTCTGTCCCTGGATGCTGAGCATCGCAGCCGCGATTGGCACGCCGGAATCGACGTCGCTGACGAGACCGCTCAGCGTGCTGCTCGTGGCGACGGTCTGCAGCGGCTGCGCGCCCAGCTCGTTGATGCCGCGCGCGAGCAGCCCCTTGAGGTTGAGCGTGCGGCGTCCGTTCGCACTGAGGCTCAGCGCGAATTCGCCGGCGGCGCGGTTCATGAACTCGAAGCGGCCGTTCGCCGCGGTGGTCACGCTGCTCGCGCCGAGCAGCACGCTGACGCCGGCGAGCGGCTGCTGCGTGGCGGCATCGACGGCCGTGCCGCGCACCGTCGCGTTGGCCGGCGTGGTGCTGCCGGCATACAAAGTCGGCGAGAACACGCCGCGCTCGCCCGGCATCAGAATCAGGCTGCCCTGCACCGTGTTGTACGGATCGAGCATCACGGCGACCGGCACGTTGCCGGCCGGAATACCGGTGATTTCATAGCGGCCGGCCGCGTCGGTGATCGCGTTTTCGGTACCGGCCGTGACCGTCGCGTCTTTCAGCAGGCGTCCGCCGCTGTCGCGCACGACACCGGACAGCGACGCCGTCAGCGGCGCCGGCGTCAGTGCAACCGTGCCCAAATCCACTTCGTCGCCGGCGACCGCGGTCGCGTTTACGCTGCGCGTCGCGTAGCCGAGTCGGCCCAGGCGCAGCTGCAGCGGACCGGCGTCGAGACCGGCCAGCGTGAAGCGGCCGTCACTGCCGGTCGTGGTCGCGAACGCCGCGTTGCCGACGAGGCTCACGAGCACGTCCGGCAGTGGCTGGCCGTTGGCGCCGTCGGCGACGAGGCCGGTCAGCGCGGCGCGCTGTGGCGGCGTCGTGCGCGCGGCGCTGCCGAGTGCGCGCAATGCGAGCGCGGATACGTAGGGATCGGCGCCGCTCCAGCTGCCGTCGGCAGCCTGCGCCGCGGCGAGGCCCTGCACGAGCGGATCGAGCACGGCGGCGTCGGCGGTCTGCGAACTCAGCGCGATCAGCGCGAGCGCGTCGTAGAGCACGTCGCCATAGCGGCCGTCGGGCTGGCGCTGCTGCAGCAGCCAGCTGCGCGCGGCGCCGGTGGTCGCACCGACGTCATGGCGATCGGCCCAGGCCTGTGCGGCACTCAGCACATACGCCGTAACGTATACATCGCTGTCCGGGCCGAAGCCCCAACCGCCGTCGGCGTTGCGCGACGCGACGAGGAATTGCAGCGCCGCGACGACGGCCGTCGCGTGCGTGTCGCCCGTCCCGGCGAGCGCCTGCAGCGCGAACGCCGTGTCGTACGGATCGCCCGGAAACCCGGCATACAGGCCGAACCCGCCGTCCTCGGCCTGTGCCGCGACGAGCTGCGCCCGCGGGGCGCTCGCGTCGCGCCCCGCGGCGGCGAGCACCTGCGCACGACGCGCGATGAATTCGACGGAGTCGTCGGTGTCGGCCTGCACGAGATCGACCGTGGCGGTGGCCGGCAGATCGAACAGATCGAGCGCGAGCACGGTTTCGGAGCGCGTCTGCAGCGGCAGCGCGATCGCGGCGTCTTCACCGGCGATCGTTCCGTCCGGCGCGACGCGCGCAGACAGCCAGGCCTTGCCGCGTTCGATGGGTGTGGCCGGCGACTGCGCCGCGGCGAGGCCGCAGGCGAGTCCCAGGCTGGCTAGCAGAAACAGGCGTAACAACGGTCGCAGCATGGCTGCCCTCGGATCGATGGATGCACGATGTCGGCGCAGCGCACGGCACTGCGGACGCGCCGCGGACAAATCACGACTCGTCATCGGGCCAAGCAACGGAACTGCGCGGAAACTGCTATCAGGCAAATGCGGCAGAGTTCACGATGACAAGTTGCACCCTGGTTCTTCGTCCTCGGCCCACACAGTCCGAACACGGAAGCCGCCGCCATGAATCCCGCCCGACGTCGCTGGACGTCCGCTCTCGCCGCCGTGATCGCCGCCGCCATGGGCGGCTTTTCGCGTTTCGCTCGCGCGCAGCACGCGCACACGCACGCGAAGCCGCTGCGCCGGCTCGACCTTTCGCCACCGGCGCAGGCCGAACCACGCGCACTGCGATTGCCGGGCCAGAGCGGACTGCTCGCCGACGTGGATCTGGGTCGGCCGCTGGAACTCACCGCAACGATCGGCTGGGAGCCGCTGCTGCCCGGACCGACGTCCGACGTCTGGCAATACGCGGGCACGACGGCCGACGGCCGCGCCGTCGCGAATCCGACGCTGCGCGTGCGGCG
>CAMLLF010000160.1 GCA_946480705.1 uncultured Lysobacteraceae bacterium
TCACCGGATCCGTACGATTCGCGCTGGACGCCGATGCCGGCGTTGATGGCATCGCGAAATCCGGGTTCGGTCACGGCGCGGAAGCGCAGGCCGAGCGGATGGTTGGGCTGCGCATAGGCGCGGTCCCAGACGAAACCGCCGGCCGAGGTCAGGCGGACGATGCGGCCGGCGACCGCGCCGGCCGGTGCCGGCAGGTTCTCGTCGCCGACGACGATGAGCTGGCTCGGCGGCGGCGGAACCGGCGACAGCACCGGGCCGGCCTCGATGATGTCGTAGCCGATCGCGCGGCTGCCGGTCGCCGTGTTGCCGAGCACGCGCGTCCAGACCGGCTTGCCGTCGCAGTTGATGCGCATCACGTAGATGTGCGTGTCGGTGCGCACCATCGAGCCGGTCAGCGCGAAGCCGGTGCCGTCGCGCAGTTCGACGATCGCGTTGGATGTCGTGCGCGTGCTGCCGCCGACGCGGTAGCCGTACTGCCACAGCGCGACGCCGTTGTCGTCGACGCGCGTGACCAGCGCCTCGATGCCGGTCGTCGTGCGGCGCGTGCCGGCAACGATGCTGCCGGTGCGCGGACAGTAGTTCACCGACTTCACGTCCTCGCCGGCGTCGAGCGTGTCGCGCTCGCCGTAGTAGGCCTCGTAGTTCTGCGCCTGCGCGCCGGTGGCGGCGAGACCGCCGAGCAGCAGCGTGAATGCGCCCGCGAGCGGCGCACGCAGCAGATTGCGTTTCTGGATTTCCATATGTTCTCCGTCAACTTCAGGTTGGCTTGCGTTGCGTGTGAACGCACGACGGGCCCCTTGCGTCGTGAACCGGAGCGGCACGCGTCCCCTGCGCGCGCGAACGCCTTGCTTCGGACCCGGAAACCGCGCCGGCGCGCATCGCCCGCGAACCTCGGCGTCGCAACGACGTCGCTCGCGCACGCCCCGGAAGAGCCCGGCACGTCCGCGCGGCGGATTTCAGGATTGTCCGTAAGCACAAACGCCGGCGCGCACGGAAACCGAACGGCGCGGCGTATTCGACATGTTAATACGTATATTTTGCAATTTCTTGTTGCATGCGCACATGGAGCCTCGGAACGGCCTGCGATCGACACATCGCCGGGCGAAAACGGAATTTTTACACTACGGCGATGCGAGCCCCGGCAAGACCTTGCCCGCGCCGGTGCAGCTGCAGCCGCAACTCGTCGGGCAAGTCGCACGCCGGCGCGGCGCCCTGTATCCAGCGGTCGCGCGCTGGCCTAAGATCGGCGCGTGCGCACTTTCAGGGGGGGCGAGCGGACCGCCGTCGCGCACGAACGGCCGATCAGACCAAGGCCGCGCCGGCCGGAGGCCGGCCCGGACGACCGGGGGAAATGCCGTGTTCCGCATACTCATCGCCAACAGCAAGGGCGGCAGCGGCAAGACCACGCTGACGACGACGCTGGCCGGCCACTACGCCCGCGCCGGCCGCGCGACGACGCTCGTCGACTGCGATCCCCAGGGCTCGTCGCTGGCCTGGACCCAGCTGCGCGGCGCCCAGCGCGCACCGCTGCGCGCGCTCGCGAGCAATGACCCGGCCCACGGCCTCGGTGCCGGCTGGGTGCTGCGCCTGCCGAGCGACACGCAGGTGCTCCTGATCGACACGCCCGCCGGACTGCGCGCGCACGAATTCGCACCGTTCGCACGCCATGCCGACGTGCTGCTCGTACCGGTCGTGCCCTCGCCGCTCGACGTGCGTGCGACGCTGGGCTTCCTCGACATCGTGCGGCGCCTGCCCGAAGTGCGTGGCGGCCGGCTGCGCGTCGGCCTGATCGCGAATCGCCTGCGCGAACGCACCGTCGCCGCACGCGACCTCGATGCCACGCTGCAGCGCCTGACCCAGACCTGCCTGATCCGCGTCCGCGATTCGCAGCTCTATGTTCGCCTGGCGGCCGCCGGCGCGAGCCTGTTCGACGACGAGTCCGGCGCGGCCCGCAGCCACCGCGACGACTGGGCGCCGCTGCTCGAATGGCTCGCTGCGCGCGAACGCGAACGGCGCGGCGAAGCCAAGGTTGCGTTTCTGCCGACGGTGAAGAAGGCGGAGAAGTGACTGTTTGCCGCTTCTCCGTTTGAAGGCATGCGCTGGCTGTTTCCCGGCCGGAGCGGACAGGCTTCGCGACACCCGGGCAAGGCGAGGTTTTCGCGGCAGCTCCCCGATTCCCCATTCCCGCCCCATCACCTCACACTGTCATAGCTCAACAGATCGAACGACTGCGTGTCCTTGCGGTTCCAGCTCAGGCTGTTCACGCGCGTCACGAAGCGATAGCTGCGGCCGGCCTGCAGTTTTCCACCGGGCATCAATGCTTCGGTATGCGGATCGACGTAGAGCATGAGCGCGTAGCCGTCGGCCGTCTGCACGTGCAGCGGATTGCGCTTTTGCGCCGTGATCGCGTTGACGCGCGCGCCGGCGTAGTCGTCGGGCACGTCGACCGCGATCACCTTGCCTTCGATCTGCGCGATCTTTTCGTAGGACGGATCGGTCTTCGGGTCGAAGCGCGCGCCGCTCTCGCGGCGTTCGTCGTTGTAGGCCGTGTACGCGCCGATCAGCTCGCCG
Organism: uncultured Lysobacteraceae bacterium; assembly: GCA_946480705.1. The sequence continues at coordinate 2,572 of CAMLLF010000160.1, forward strand.
AAGCTCTGGTAGCGGATCGTCCACTCGATGTCGTCGGTATCGCGGCGGATGTGGTCGGCGGCGAGCAGGAAGTTCTCGGTCCAGTTGCCGCAGGCGTTCTTGCGCGCGCAGTTCGGCCAGCCGGTTTCGAGCCAGCGCTCGAGCGACTGCTTCTTGTCGTGTCCGGCCATCTGCAGCGCGACGCCCGGCCCCATCGCGAGGCCGACCTGCTTCGCATCCGGCGCAACGACGAGCACCGCGCCGTTGCCGACGTCGAGCTTGCCCACGCGCAGCTGGCGCATGATCGCCTGCGCGTACGCATCGCCGTCGAGGCCGTGCAGGTCCTTCACGAGCAGCGTCACGATCTCCACGCCGTGCAGGCGCGCGTGATCGAACATCCGCTGTTCGAACTGCTTGCGCCAGGCCGGGTCGAGCACGCCGTATTCGTCGTAGATGAAGCGATCGAACTTCGACGGCGTCGATCCCGGCGCCGGAATCGTGTCGACGCCCCCGGCCGCGGCGATGCGTGGCGCGACGGCCGGCGCGGGCGCGCTCGCGCGCGGCGGCGGAACGCTCGCGGTCTGCGGCGCGGCCGCGGCCGCCTCGACGCGCGCGGGCTCCGTACGCGCCGGTGCCGGTGCCGCCGGCGCGGTCACGACCGGTGCCTGCATCGCGATCGTCGATGCCGCCTGCGACAGGCCGCCGCACTCGCCGGCGCCCTGCTGCCGGCAGGCCTGGGTCCAGCCTTCCTTGATCGCGGCGAGACGCTTGCCGCGTCCCGGATGCGTCGCGCCGTCGGGACCGTCGGCGACGAGCGTCGACATCGCGGTCTGCGCGTCGTCGAGCGACGCGCCCATCTTGTACAGCACGAAGCCGCTGAATTTGTCCGCCTCGAGTTCGGTCGGCGGCTGGCTGCCGCCCGGCGTGATCGTGTGACCCGACAGGTGATGGCCGATCTCGTGCGCCATGATGCTGACCGGCGCCCACGCGTTGCCGCGCGTCGACGCGCGCACGATGCCCATGAAATCCTTGTTGAACGCGATCACGCGCTGCGGAATCTTCTTGTCGTCCAGCAGGATGACCGCCGCGGCGTTGGGCACCGGCGCCTCGACGACGGTGAAGTTCTGCGGCAGGCCCGTGAACGCCATGATCTGCGCGACCATGTCGCGGCATTCCGACGGCGGCGCCGCGCCGACCTTGCCGACGCGCACCGGCGCGCCGTCGTAGGAACAGGCCTGCAGCGCCGAGGCCACTTCGTCGACGAGCGCGGCCTGCGGATCGGCGACGGCGGCCGGCGCGGGTGCGGCCGCAATGCGTGTCTGCGCCGGACGCGCGGCGCTGCCGCCGGCATCGGAATCCTGGCAGCCGGCCAGCGCGAGGGCGACGGCGGCGGCGAGGCAGGCGCGGTGAAACGGATGAGCGATACGTTGCATGGATGAGGCTCCGATGAAAGGCCGGCGATACGCGCGCCGGCCTCGTGGCCGGGCGCAGCGCCGCCGTCGTTCCGCAGTACGCAGTCGCGCGACGTTTTCTCCGCGGCAGCCGGGGAATGCGTGTCGAGGAGTGAGGAACGGGAGATCGCGACCGCGCTACCCGTCTCTCATTCCTCAACACTCATTTCTCAGAGCCCGAGTTCGAGGCGCCTCCTGCGCGTGAGGCCGCCCGCTGCGCGCCCGTGCGCCCAGACCACGAGCTCGCGCAGATAGCCGGCCGGAAACGTGGCGACGTCGACGATCGTGATCCAGTGAAAGCGTGCCATGTAGCGCGCGGGCTTCACACCCGGCATGTCGGTCAGCTCGACGAAGCGTTCCGGCGTCACGCGGAAGCTGAAGCGCCAGCGCTCGGGTTCGCTGGTCTTGAACCATGCGAAGTTCTTTGCGCCGACCGAGTACACGAGAATGTTTTCCGGTGCGCCGAGCAGACGCTCCCGCGTCGCCGGCAGACCGCGGCAGAAGGTTTTGACCTGTTGGACGTTCATCGTTTCGCCTGGGCGCGCGGCAGACGATCGTAGCGGCGGCACCGGCGGCGCTCCAGCACCGGTGCGACGCAAAGCCCCGCGGCGGAAACGAATCGGTAACGGCACGACGCGGGCGCGGCGCTTAGCTTGAAATTAACAAATGCTACGAATCCGATCGTATTTAATCGCAACCCTCCACAACAACAACAAGGGAGTGTCCGCAATGCGTCCTCGACTGCTCGGTCTCTGCCTGCTCGCCTGCGCCGTCGCGCCGGCGCAGGCGGCCATGTTCATCAATCCCCGCGGCACCGGCCAGGTGCTGCTGTATCCGTACTACACGGTCAACGCGGGGCAGCAGACGATCTTCTCGCTCGCCAACACCACGCCGCGCGCGAAGATCGTGCAGGTCAATTTCCGCGAGGCCTACAACGGCCGACTCGTGCTGCGCTTCGACGTGATCCTCGGCGCGAACGACACCTGGACCGGCACGGTGTTCGAATCGCCGGCCGACGGCATGACGCACCTCGGCCGGCGCGACGACTCGTGCACCTCGCCGACGCTGGACGCCTGGACGAATCCCGGCACGGCCAACGGCGGGCCCTCCCAGTCGTTCCTGCCGTTCGACTACACCGGCAACAACGAGGACGGCGGTCCGCGCGCCGCGACGCGCATGCGCGAGGGCTATTTCGAATTCGTCGAGCGCGCCGAACTCGTCGACGACCTCGCGGTCGCGGCGAACACGCGCAACTGCAATCGCTTCGCCGATCTGAAACCCATCGCGACGCACGCCTCGCTGCGTCCGCCGGCCGGCGGCCTGCGCGGCAGCTTCGCCGTCGTCGACGTCGCCGAGGGCACGATCCTCGCAGGCAACGCGACCGCGATCGAGGGCTTCAGCACGACGCCGCATTTCGTGCCGAACGAAAATCCGATCCTGTTCGACGCGTTCGCCGCACCGGCCGTCGCCGCCGACGGGATTCGCGCGCGCGTGCCGGTCGACGGCAAGCTCGTCGAATTCACCTATCCCGCGAACCGCAAGGTCGACGCGCTGTCGGCGCTGCTCATGACCGACGCGCTGCTCGGCGACGTCACCCACGAAGCGGGGCTCGGCAGCAACTCGGAATGGGTGATCAGCGCGCCGACCAAGCGCTTTCATGCCGACGGCGACCGCGCGCTGACGCAGCTCGCGCCGTTCGCGAACCTGTTCGGCGCGAGCGGTCCCGATCGCGCCTGCACGGCGTTCGCGGCGACTCTGCACGATCGCCGCGGTCGCAGCGTCGCGCTGCTGCCAGGACCGTTCCTCGACCCGCCTCCGCCGTTCGAACCGCCGCAATTCATGCTCTGCCATGCGGTCGATGTCGTCGCCTATGACGCGCCGCCGTCGCTCGAAGCGACGCCGGTGCTCGGCTCCGCATTCGGCGCGCGCGCCGGCGAGGCCAGCCCTGCGACCGACGCCGGATCGCTGGAACTCACGCTCGGTGTCATCGGCGACCAGCGCACGTTCCTGCCGGCCGGCACCGACGGTCCCGCGCTGCGCGGCCTGCCCGTGATCGGCTTCGAAGCCGTGAAGTACGTCAACGGCAACCTGACGCCCGGCGTCCTCGCGAACTACACGCTGGGCCGCGCGCTGACCTCGCGCGCCGCCTGCTCGTCGGGCGGCTCGGCACCGTGCCCGTGATGCGCCGCGACCGCCCCCGATACGAGGAGAGTTCTGCCATGTCCCACCTGTTTCGTTCCCTGGGCGCCGTCCTGCTCGCCGCCGCGGCGCTGCCGGCCTCCGCCGTCTATGTCAATTCGCGCGGCACCGGCCAGGCGCTGCTGTTTCCGTATTACACGGTCAATGCCGGGCAGCAGACCATACTCAGCGTCGTCAACACGACGCCGCGCACGAAGCTCGCCGAGGTGAGCTTCCGCGAGGCCTACAACGGCCGCGTCGTGCTGCGCTTCGACGTCGTGCTCGCGCCGCACGACACCTGGACCGCGACGACGTTCGAGCACCTCGATCAGAACCGCCCGGCCGCGGCCGTCGGCGTACGCGACGACAGCTGCACCGTGCCGGGCGTCGACGTCTGGACCGGCACTGCGTTCGGCGCGCCGTATCAGCTATTCCTGCCGTACGACTACTCCGACGGCAATGAGGACGGCGGACCGACGGGGCCCGATCGCATGCGCGAAGGCTATTTCCACATTGTCGAGCGGGCTGAATTGTTCGGCGACCTGAACACCGCCGCGATCCAGCGCCAGTGCGGGGTGTTCCAGGACCTGCGCGCGATCGCCGCGGGACCGCTGACGCGGCCGCCGTCGGGCGGGCTGCGCGGCAGCTTCGCGATCGTCGACGTCGCCGAGGGCACCTTGTTCGGCGGCAACGCGACCGCGCTCGAGGCGTTCTCCTCGACGCAGTTGCTGTCCACGACGATCGACCCGGCCGCCTACGACGCATTCGCCTCGGTCAACGACGGCGGCAGCGCCGTGCGCGCCCAGGTCTTCGTCGGCGGCAAGCTCGTCGACCTCGTCTATCCGCCGCATCGCGCGGCCAACGCGGTCTCCGCGGTGCTCATGGCCGATGCGCTGTCGGGCGACGTGTCGCGCGAAGCGGGCCTCGGCAGCAACACCGAGTGGGTCGTGACCGCCCCGACCAAGCGCTTCCACGCCGACGCGACGCGCGCAGTCACGCAGCTAGCGCCGTTCGCGAGCGCGTTCGACACGACCGATCGTGACGCCTCGTGCTCGCCGTTCGACGCGACGCTGTTCGACCGCCAGGGCCGCACGATCGCCGTGACGCCCGACCCGGTCGGCTCGCCGCCCGTCAGCACGCTGCCGCAGTTCGCGTTCTGCCACGCGACCGACGTCGTGAGCTTCGGCCCGGCACCCGGCGTCAATGGCACGCCCGTGCTCGGCGCGCGCGTCGGCACGCACGTCGGCAATCCAGTGCCGGCCACCGAAACGGGCCTGCTGACGCTCACGCCGGTCGGCGGCGGCAACATCCCGCGCCCGTTCCTGCCCGCGGGTTCGGCCGGCCCCGGCCTGCGCGGCCTGCCGCTGATCGGCTTCGAAGCGCTGAAGTACATCAACGGCAACGTGACGCCGGGAGTTCTTGCGAACTACACGCTGGGCCGTCCGCTGAACACGACCGCGAACTGCACCGATACCGTGGGCACGGCGGTGGTGTGTCCGTAGGCGGGAATCGGGAATCGTAGAAGAGTGGAACGCAGGTTCATGCCGTTCCATGTCTGAACTGGCCGAACTCCCCGAAACCGTCGAAACTGCAGCCGCGCGACTCCCTCTCCTCCGACAACGTCGGGGGAGAGGACTCCAG
>CAMLLF010000161.1 GCA_946480705.1 uncultured Lysobacteraceae bacterium
GCCACCATCGGAGGTTTCATCCTGGCCTTCATGGAGGAGCTGGGCGCCGGCTACGCGCCGCTCTCTGCGCTCGATTCAGCGCTCGGTGGTGCGCTTGCACGTCTGCTCGATCGCCGCGACTTCCGCGACGAGCTGCCAGCGCTCGACTGCCGACGCCTGTCGCGCCGTCGCGTCCGCGAGGGCTCGCAGCGTCGACGTCGCGGCCGTCGTGTCGCCGGCAAGAATGGCCAGTTCCGCCAGATGAGCCTTTGCGGTCAGCGCATACATCGGCAGCTGCGGCGAACCGCAGGCGTTGGTCGCCGTCCGCGCGTCGGCAATGCGGCCGAGCCTCACCAATACGGAAGCGCGCACGCAGTCGAGTCCGGCAGCAACGGGCGGCAGCCCGCCCGCGTCGCCGAGGCGCAGCGTTTCCTGCGTCGCGCCCAGCGTCGTCAGCGCGGCTTCGTACTCGCCGCGGCGATACTGGAGCTGCGACTCGGCCATGCCGACATTGAACGCCAGGCCGCCCTGCAGCGTCGCGTTCTTCAGGCCGCGAATGCGACGGTCGACCGCATCGAGGTCGCCGCGCCAGGAATCCAGGCCGAGCAGGTTCGCACTGATCTCCCGCTGCTGATAACGGTCGCCGACCGACAGCGCGACGGCCTCGGCCTGATGGAGACGCTCGCCCGCGCGGCGCGTATCGCCGTTTCGCAGGTGCCACTGGCCGACGCGGCGCAGCGCATCGATCTCGGCCGAAGCGTTGCCGGCCGCGCGGGCCTCGGCCAGCAATTCGTCGAGCACATCGAGCTTCGCCGCATCGTCCTTCGCGTCGCGGATCCCGCGCATGAGTTTCGCGCGCAGCATGCCGATACGGTCGCCGGCAACCGTGAAGCCGGCGATCGCATCGTCGTACAGCGCGTCCTCGGCCGTGAGGCCGCTCCACGCCATGACGTCGATGAGCAGCAGCGTCGCGCGCGCGCGGTCGAGATCCCATCCGAGCGCCGTCGCCAGCTTGATCGCCTCGGCCGCGCTCGCGCGCGACCTGGCCAGATCGAGGGTCGCGAATTCGACCTCGGCACGTTCGAGCAGCCAGCACAGCGACAGACCCGGCGTGGTCGGAGACGCGCTGGAAATGCGCTCGAGTGCATCGCGGCTGCGACCGCCGCGGCGCAGATTGGTGACTTCATCCAGGCGCAGCCCGAGACGCTTCGCCGGACTGCGCTGCCACAGCTCGCCGAAGCGCGCCGCCGCGGCGAGATAATCCTGCCGGATCGCGAGCATGCGCGCCTCCTGCAGCGGCCGCATCGACTGCGGCAGGCGCTGCACCCAGCGCTCGGCGAGATCGAGCTCGGCCTGCGCCGCGTTGGACTGGCCCAGCTCGGCCAGCGCCATTGCCAGATGCAGGCGCGCGAAGCCGAAATCGGGCGCCGCTTCCAGCACCTGCCGATAGCGTTGCGCCGCCTCGTGCCAGCGGCCGCGCTGCTCGGCGACGAGCGCCTTCACGAGCACCGGCGCGGTCGCCGCGTCGAGCACGGCGAGCGACGGCAGTTCCGACACGGGAACCTCGGGCATGAAGCGCCTCACGACGCGGCGGCTGACCTCGTCGATCGTCGCCAGCAGTTGGTCGGGCGCGCTGCCGACGTCGAAATTCGCGTTGCGTCCGGCCTGGTGCAGGTGTGCCCGGACATGCCATTCGCCGTCGCGTCCGACCGGCATCGCCGCGCTCAGCAGGACGATGGTGTCGGCGCTTTCGCGCTGCGCACTCGGCGCGGTCAGCGTGATCCGGTCGGTACGCGTTTCGAGCTGCCACTCGATCCAGTTCTGCAGCAGCTCGGTCGGCCAGCGCATCTCGTCGTTGAGCGACACGTCGGGAACGGCGACGAGGGTCACGCGCGAAGTCGACGGATAGAGCTGGCGCAAAGCAACCAGCAAGCCGCCCAGCGCAATCAGCAACACGGCGGCGATGGCGATCGCCCGGAATTTCCGTGCCGCGCCGCCGGCCGCCGCGACCGGCGCAACCGCCGCTTCGCGCACGGACTCGGCCGGCGCGACCGGCGCCGCCGGTTCGAGCCAGACCGGATCATTGGCGGGCACCGGCTCGAGTTCGCCCGGCGGATCGAATACGTATCCCTGCTTGGAAACGGTGCGGATCCAGCCCTTGGCGTCGTCGCCGAGTGCCTTGCGCAGCAGCCAGATCGAGGTCGTGATGTTGGCGTCTTCGACGACGACGCCGGCCCATACGCGGCGGAAGATTTCATCGCGCGTATGCAGCACGCGCGGTTCGCGCAGAAACAGCAGCAGCAGATCGAAGCAACGCTGGTTCAGTTCGTTGGTGACGCCTTCACGATGCACGCTGCGATAGCGCAGATCGAATTCCACATCTCCCAAACGCAGACGCTGCGCATTTTCGGGCCAGCAATCGCCGATCGCTTCTGACATCGTTTCCCCCAACCGCTACACACTACGGACGCGTCGCGTAGATCGCTTTCGGTGCGATTCGCGCATCCGTACATTGCAGTACGTCAAAAATGCTGCATCGAACTATCAGCACTCGAGTCGGGAGAAACAAGTAAAAAGCCGTGAACCCTGTAAAACTTTCCGCATCTCGAAGACCGTCGATACGCCTGGGAATCCGTGACGCGCTACGCATACCCGGCCTTAACTTGACCGATTCATTCGCTTTACCGATGTAATTTCACCAATTCGACCGATTCGATTGAAACACAACCGTAATAATTCGGCGTACGGATAAGGGAAACCGGTGTCTGCGCACATGTCGCTTTTTGCACAGACCGAAAAAGCTGTCGTTTCAACGCGCTGCTGTAGCGCGGAGGCGGCGGATCACTGCAGGCCGTCGGCAAACAGGCGGTCGGAGGCGCCGGCGAGTTCCGCCAGCACAGCCACGTTCGTCTTGAGGATCGCCGCGCCCATGGCCTGCGCATTGACGCCCATGTTTGCCGGCGTGTCCGTGCTGCGGTGGTAGTGCGGGTAGTCGGCATAGTCCGAGTCGATCGCGAGCACGGTTTCCTTGTACGCATTGAGGTACGGCATGTGGTCCGATCCGAACGGATTCGTGCTCAGCGTGATGTTCAGACCCGGCACATAGGCCGCCGCGGCGGCGCCGAAACGGTCGAGAAACGGCTGATAGGCCGCATGGCTTTCGTACAGGGCGTCGAGCGCGTCGTCGGCGCTGTAGCCGATCATGTCCATGATCACGACCGAGCCGACTTTCGCGATGTCGCCGCTGGACTGCAGCGCCTGTACGTGACGCGTGCTGCCGTAGAGTCCCTGTTCTTCGCCGGCATAGCAGATGAACAGCATCGAACGCCGTGGCTTGAACGGCAGCAGCGCACGTGCGACCTCGATGACGCCGGCGCAGCCGCTCGCGTTGTCTTCCGCGCCCGGCGTGTTCGTGACGGCGCTGCCGTTGCTGTTGCGCGAGTCGTAGTGGGCGCCGACGATGATCCATTCGTCCGGCAGCGCCGTGCCCGTCCACACGCCGACGACGTTCTGTCGCGTGATGCTTCCGCCGCTCGCCGACGGCATCGCAAAGTCCGGCGTCGTCGCGACAAGTCCGAGTCCCTGGAAACGCCCTTTGATCCAGTCGCGGGCGGCGTTGAGGCCGGTCGTGCCGTAGCTCGACCGGTCCCAGCCGGCGAGCTGCGTGAGATCGGCGAACCAGCGTGTCGCGTCGACGCGCTCGACGATCGGCTGGATCAGTGGATCGGGCGCGACGCCTTCCGGCAGGTCGAGCCGGAACTGGCGCGCAAGGACGGCACTGGTTCCGACGCGACGCCAGATCTCGTGGCCGTCGGACGCCGGCAGCGCGGAACCGCGATCGAGCTGACGCAGCTGCCAGCGGCCGCTCTGCACGAGCAGGCGGCCCGGCGCCGCTTCGCCGGGATCGCAGCCGACCGCGCGCAGGGCCAGATCGCCGCGGTCGAGCGCATCGAATTCACCGAGCGACGGATGCCTGCCGGCCAGCCTTCCGATCGCGTCGCGCTCGCCGCCGATCACGAGCCGCGTGCCCATTTCGAGCCACCACTGCACGCCATTGCCCTGCTTCAGCGCGGCGACATCGGCGGCCGTGGCCGCACGGATGTCGACGACGGCGGCGCGTTCCTGCGGCGCCGCGACCGGCAGCGCGAGCATCAGACCGAGTGCGGGCAGCAGCATGGAACGACTCCGGGGGCAGGCAACACGTCGAGTCTAGCCGGCCGTATCGGCCCGGAGTGCGACCGCACGCGCACGGCTGCGCACTCCCGTCGCCGGGACGGGCGTCGGAGCGACGTTGCAGCGCCGCGCGCGGCGGCAATGACGCTCGTCACGGATTTGCCGTATCCGGCGAATTGACGCCGCCGCCGGCGCACCTTGCCGCGCGCAATTGGTATACAGCCGCACGACCGCAGCCGCCGCGCCGCGCTGTACCGCTCTTCTGACTTCCTGGAAATCCGCATGCTGCTGAAACTGTTCTCCACGATGGCCGCCACGGTCCTGCTCTGCTCGGCCGCGCAGGCCGCGACACCCGCGGAACCGGCCGATGCTCAGGCCGCCGTCGACGCCCTGCTCGATGCCGACCGCGCGTTCGCCGCGGCCAGCGCCAAGACCGACCCCGTCAGCGGCCTCGGCGCGATGTTCGCCGACGACGTCGTCATGCCCGTACCCGGCCATCGCTTCGCGCGCGGCGTCGCCGAGGCCCGCGACTACCTGCGCAGCACGCCGGACTATCAGAAATCGCGCATCGACTGGACGCCGCAGCGCGGCGGCGTGTCCGGCGACGGCCAGCACGGATTCACTTTCGGCTACATGCGGCTCCACAAGCCCGACAACAGCGTGCAGCCGCTGAAATACCTCGCCTACTGGGTACGCCGCGACGGCCAGTGGCGCGTCGTCGTCTACAAGCGCAGCGGCGCGAAGACCGCGCCGGCTTCGACGGCGCCGATGCCGCCGGCGCTTCCGGCGCGGTTCGCGCGCGCGGCAGCCGACGCGACGCGCACGCAGGAATACGCACGCAGCCTCGACCAGGCCGAGCGCGCGTTTTCCGACGAGGCGCAGAAGATCGGCCTCGGCCCCGCATTCGCGAAATACGGCAGCAGCGATGCGATCAATCTCGGCGGCCCGGACAATGCCGAGGTCGTGCTGGGCGCCGACAACATCGCGGACGTCGTTGCCGCCGGCAGCCCGCCCGATTCAAGTCCGGTCACCTGGGCACCCGACGAAGTCATCGTCGCCGGCAGCGGCGATCTCGGCATCACGATCGGCTTCCTGCAGCCGAATGCCGCAGGCCCGGACGGCAGCCGCAAGCCGATTCCGTTCTTCACGATCTGGCGCCGCCCGGATACGTCCTCGCCGTGGCGCTACGTCGCAGAGTGAGGCGGCGGCGCACGCGCCGGGAAACGTGGAAGAGCGCGTGACGAGGAGCGAGAAACGAGTGGGAAGCGGGCCTCGCACCACTCTTTTCTCACGCCCGTGCACTCTTCCCTGATTCGAACCGCCGCCGCGCGGCGACCGTCTCCGAGTCACGTCACGGCCGCACGAGCCCCTTGCGCACCGCGATCATCGCGGCCTGGGTGCGATCGTTGATGCCCATCTTCTGCAGGATCTGGCTCACGTAGCCCTTGACCGTGCCTTCGGTCAGCGACAGTTCGCGCGCGATCGCCTTGTTGCTTAGCCCCTGCGCGATGAGCCGCAGCACCGACAGTTCGCGCGCGGTCAGCGCGACGCCGTCGTCGCCCGGCGCGCGCAGGCGCGCGACGAGCTGCCGCTGCACGGTCGAATGGAGCCACGGCACGCCGGCGGCGACCTGGCGCACCGCGGCGACGAGGTCGCTGCTCAACGCATCCTTCAGCAGATAGCCGGTCGCGCCGGCCGCGAGCACGTCGCGCACGAGACTGTCTTCGGCAAAGCTCGTGAACACGAGGATTTCGAGCGCCGGCCAGGCCGCGCGCAAGCCGCGGATGTTCTGTACCGGGTCGCTGTCGGGCATTTTCAGGTCGAGCACCGCGACGCGCGGGCGCAGCGCGGCGACCGCCGCGATCGCATCGCGCGCGTTCGCGAAATCGGCGACGACGTCGAGATCGCCTTCTTCCTCGAGCACTGCGCGCAGTCCTTCGCGCACGACCGAATGATCGTCGACGAGGATGACCGGAATGCGCGCGCTCACGGCTGCACCGGCGCGCGGTCGCGCCGCGGCAGCCGCACGCGCACCTCCGTGCCGCGCGGCGCGCGCGCGCGGATCAGCGCTTCGCCCGACAGCGCCGCGGCGCGCTCGCGCATGCTGCGGAAACCCATGCCGGGCACATGATCGGCGGCAACACCGGCGCCGTCGTCGGCGACGGTCAGCTCGCAATAGTCGTCGCGCACGGCCGCGGCGACCCAGAGCCGCTTGCCGCGCGAATGCCGCACCGCGTTCGACACGGCTTCCTGGCAGCAGCGCAGCAGCGCGGCCTCGGTCTCAATCTGCTGCGGTTCGTACTGGGCGAAATCCATGCGCAGCTCCAAGGTTTCGGGAACCATCGCGGTCAGCAGCTGATTCAGCGCGCCAGGCAGCGCGTGTTCGCGCAGCTGCTCCACGCAGATCACCGCGCGGCTGCGCCGCGAGCGCGTGACGACCGGTTCGGGCGGCTGCAGTTCGCGCAGCAGGTTGCGCATTTCCGCGTGCGCCGTGCGCGCGAGTTGATGCAGGCGCTCGACGCGGCGGCGTCCTTCGGCCGGATCGCGTTCCCAGACCGCCGACAGCGTCTGCGTCAGGAGGCCGATCGCCGAGAGGATCTGGGTCACGTTGTCGTGCAGCTCGCGGCCGAGGTTCTGCCGCTCGCGCAACACCGCGGCGTCGCGCGCGACGGCCGCAAGGCGCCGGTTGTGCACCGCGACCGCGAGAATGTCGGCGATGACTTCGAGACTGCCGAGATCGAGTTCGTCGAAGCGCTGATTGCCTTCGACGTTGAGCACGCCGAGCACTTCATCGCCGACCGACAGCGGGACGGCGAGTTCGGCGAGCGGCGGCGTCATGCCCGGCGGCGTGATGTAGCGCGGATCGGCGGCGACGTCGTTGACGAGCTGGCTGCAGCGTTCGCGCACGGCCGCGCCCATGATGCCGCGCGAGATCGGCACGCGATCCTCGCCGCGGATGCGCCGCTTGTAGTCGCCGCCGCGGATACGGATGACGAGCACGTCGCGCTGCTTCTCGTCGACCAGTGGAATATCCACATTTTCAAAGCCGAGCAGCTCGTGCACCGCGTCGGCGCTGCGCTGGAGCATCGCGTCGATGTCGTCCTCGGCCTGGATGATGCCGGCGACGTGCGCGATCAGGCGGAAGCGGTCGGTGCGGCGGCGCTCCTTCTGGTAGCGCTGCGCGTTCGTGATCGCGATCGCCGCATGGCGCGCGAACAGCTCCAGCGCGGCGACGTCCTCGCGCTTGAAGCGCCGCGGCGGCGCGGCGCCGATGCCGAAGAAACCGATCAGCCGTCCCGACCAGAGGATCGGAATGCCGACGACCTGGTTGTCGGCGAGTTCGGGCAAGGTCAGCGAATCGAGATCGCCGTAGCGCAGCAGCGCGGTCCGGCCGGTAGCGAGCACGTGTCCGGCGAGGCCGACGCCGCGCGGCATCGTCGCGCCGAGTTCGCGCTCGGGCATGCGATAGACGGCGACCGTGCGTATCCAGTCGTGCTCGGCTTCGTACAGGCCGATCGTGCCGTCGTCGGCGCCGATCAACTGGCAGGCGCCAGCGACGATGCGCGTCAGCAGCGGCTCGAGCGTCTCCGCCACCGCCGGCTGCGGCGACCGCCTCGCGCGCCGCCTCGAGCGTGC
>CAMLLF010000162.1 GCA_946480705.1 uncultured Lysobacteraceae bacterium
TATAATGACAATTGATAAAAATAGTTGTGATAGAACTGAAGCAATAGCAATTTCTAATACGGCATGCGAAATTCCAAAAGGGATTTCTCCAAAAGCGCGAGACGAGCCTCGTCTTCCGGGAGTATCTGTGCGAGCGCCCGTACCGCCTCCGGCTTGGTGAGCGAACTGACATTCGCCAGAAGCTCCGCTACGGCTGTGCCTTCCGGAGTTATCGTTTGCACGGTAATCAGTGTATTCGTGCCAAGCGCGCGCTGCTCGGATTCGAGCTTTCCCCGAACGGCTTTGCACGCTTTGACGAGCTTGTCGAACAGATCCAGGCCGAACGGCCGGAAGGCAACGTCGGTTTTCTCGTTGAGATAGACGGCGGCGCATCGCGTATCGAAGATGCTGACGCGCGAAACGAACTCGTCCTCGTTGCCGCCAACCCACTCGCGGGGATGGGGTTCCGCGCCGACTTTGTATTTAATGGCGACGACAGGCGCGAGCAGTGACGTGCCGGACATGACGTTACCCAGGATTTTCTCCGGACCGCGCGCCCGACACGCGCTCTTGAGGATGCGGATGTAGTTGATGAAAGATCGAAACGAGCGACACAGGCGCGCCCGCCGTCTGATCGGGCACGTGCTCCTTCGTAAGCGGGACAATTTCGCGCTGCTCGGCAAGACCGTGGCCACTCTTGCAGATTTCGACCAAGGCGTTGATGTCTTCGTCGGCGAGTTCGTCGTTGAGCACAAGACGGCTTAGCGCCTCGCGCTGCCATGCGGGGCGGTCTTGCGACCACTGGAGAATTTCCCGGAGAACCGTCACGTTCGCCTCACTGATTCGTTCTTCTGCTACGGTGCTAACGGGGTCACGCTGACGGGGTCAGGTTCACTTCCTGGATGGATCTCCCCTGTCGCCCGACAAGCTTATCTCTCACCTGCGGAGTCCGGGAATGAAGCGCACCGAACAGGAACAGCTACTTAGCGGCGTGCTGTAGGAGTCTCGGAACCTCAGCCGATTTCTTCTTCTGGTCGCGGGCTCGGCGTCAGCCCTCTCCCTCCACCGCATCCAGTATCTCCGTCACCACCTCCTTCATCCCAGCCAACCCGTGCACCTTTCGCCAGTCTCCATCAGTGTCGTTCCCGACGATGATCAGGTTCATATGGTTCTCGGGTGCATCGGTGTATTGCCCGATACGGCGCAGCGCCGTCGTTACTTGAGTGCTGCTGCCGCTGAGAAAGTGCCAACCGGGTTTGGCCTTCACCCGCCGCGCATACTCAGCCAGCACCTGCGGCGTATCGTGATCAGGATCGACCGTGATGGACACGACATGCACGTCGTTACCCAACCGCGACCCAAGCTGCTTCTGCAGCGCCTGCAGCGTCGTCATCATCACGGGGCAACTGCCTTCGCAGCGAGCGAAGAAGCTGTGCAGCACGACGCGGCGGCCGGCGATGAAGTCTTTGTAGAGGTCTACGGGTTTTCCGTTCTGATCGACGAGGGACAGGTCGGCCAGGTAGATGGCGGCGCCGTTGCGGGGTTCGCGGGCTGCTGCTGCGGCGCCGGCGGAGGCCGTACCCGTGGGAGCACTGGCGGCGTTGACCGCAGGCATAGGGTCGGCGGCCGTGGTCGCCGCCGCGGCGAGAGCAACGGTCGCGGCGAGCGCGAGGCGGCGAAGCGAAGGCAGGATCGGGATCACGCGTTCTTCCACGGTCGTGTCGGCGACAAAAACGACAGGAACACTTGCTCACTACAGAGTGCCTCGCCGGCCGCTGATCTCTCACCGGCCGGCGAGGCCGTTTGCCGGCGCTACGGCACCAGTTCCACCGCCCCCGTCACCGGATTCAACCAATACTGATCCGGCACGCCGCCATAGGCGATCTGCTGCTGGTTCTTCTGGAACAACTGCATGGTCGGGAAGATCAGCCGGAAGCCCGGTTCGAAAATCTGGCCCTGCGGGTGCTGCGATATCTGCGCCTGATAGACGGCGATGCGTCGCCCAGCAAGCAGGCGCACGAAGCCGTTGACGGACAGCTGCACCTGAGCAAGCGACTGCACGCGCGTAAGGATCTGCTTCACCTGATTGCGATGCCATTCGGGTGTGCGGCTCGCATCGTTCATGTTGGCAAGGAGCGCTTTCGCGGCGGGTGTGGTGCTGGTGGTCAGGGCTTGCGTGAACTGCGCGCGCCAGGTCGGCGTGGGGCCGCCGCCGGGAACGAGTTGCAGCAGGCCGCAGCGCTGGGGCGAGAACATGGGGCGCGTCGGGTCGACGGCGAGTACGTCGTAGAGGAATTTTTCGTCGATGAGGCCCGAGGCGACCATCTTCTGCGCGAGCAGGATGTCGGTGTGCGATTTGACCGGGGTCTCGAACGCGTGGTCGGCGTCGATCTGGTTGATCGGCTGCACGCCGTTGGTGATGCTGCCGGTCTGGTAGTCGAAGAACTGCGCCTGGAACAGGTTCAGTGAATTCGTATACAAGGCCTTGTCGATCTCGATGTATTTGATGTCGCCGGCCAGACGCTGGTCGACGAAGGCGCCGATCGGTGCCTTGATCGTCGTCGCGGGACCTTCGAACGCGAGCAGGTCGGAATCGAGGTTGACTTCCTGCTCGCAGAAGATCGGTCGCAGCTGTTCCTGCAGTGACAGCGCCGCGCGCTGTTTCATGTAGGCCGGGGACGAGGCCAGCTTTTCGTTGCCGGCCTTGATCCAGCCGGAGAACTGCTCGGAGCTGACGAGGTTGTCGAGGATGGTCACGTACTCGGGCGCGATGCGCATGGCGCCGAGCGGCAGTGGTCGTTCGGGGCGCCACCAGGAGTCGTGCGGGAACGCGAGTTCTTTCATGATCGGGCCGCCGTTCATGTGGCAGCCGGAGCAGCGCAGCCGCGGCAGCGTGGCTTTGCCGGTGCTGTCGGGCGGCCCCATGAAGATGGGCTGCGACGGATCGTAGCCGCGCCAGAGGTTGGCGATGTCGGCCTGGATATCGGCAGAGTCGCCGCGGTAGAACCATTGGCCGCCCTGGCCGGTGCCGCGGATTTCGTAAAAGTTATACATCTGCTTGCGCGGGTCCCAGACCAGCGTTTCGAGCAGCAGGTTGTCGGGCGTCGCGGCCTGTTGCGGCGACAGGATGCTGGTCAGCGCGACGTTGTCGATGGAGGCGGCCGTGAAGTGGCCGTAGAACCAGTCGCCGGGCACGAGTTTCTGGCCGGCGTAGCTGCCGTCGATCGATTCGAAGAAGCTGAAGCTGCCTTGCGGCAGCGGGTTGTGGTAGCCGCGGTTGGCGACCATGGCCGGGCGCGAGCTCATCTTGTTCGCCAGTACCAGGTTGCGGAATTCCAGCGCGTTGCCGGGACAGCGCGGCTGCGCGCTGAGCAGCTTGAACAGCGCGTCGTCGTGCGCGCCCGGTGGCAGCACGTTGCCGGTGTTGTTGTTCTGGATCTGGCAGCGTTCGCCCCTGGGTTTGTCGGGCTTGTTCTCTACGCTGGCCGACTGGGCCTGTGCCTGCGTGGCGGCCAAGGCCAGTGTTGCTAGCAGAAGCGCTTTCATTGGATTCCCCGGAATGTGGTGGCGCGTGCGATAAGTCGATTCGCCCTGCAAATTCAGGCTGGCGGAAACAGCACCAGCAGATCCTCGATCCCCAGCGTGTTGATCGGCACCGACCAGATGAGATCCGGCGCGAGCTTGCGCTCGGTCAGTTGCCCCGTGCGCGGATCGACCTGGATGCGCTGGGCGAACTCGAGTGGCTTGTTTTCCTTGAACGGCAGAGTGGAGAACTGCACTTCCCAGGGCTGCCGCCCGCCGAGTACGAAGCCGTGCGAGACCTCGCAGTCGAGCACGGCGAGGATCTGCTTGCGCGTGTACTTTTCTTTCTTGATCAGGTCGGCCAGGTTGTTGGCCATGGGCAGGTCGAACGGCCGATTGCGCGCGTAGATGAAATGGTCGCCAGCCACGGACAGGATTTCATGCACGCGCTGCTGGCCGTGCCCCTGGTTGCGCATGACCTTGATGCCGAGGAAATAGCCGCCCGCATCTTCGAGCCGCCACCAATGTTCGAGATAGCTGGCCTGCACGCCGTGTTCGAGCACATTGCGTCCGCCGAGGAGCTCGAAGCGGCCGATGTCGATGGAGCCGTCGGGCGGCTGGTAGTCGATCTCGTGGTGCCAGGTGACGATGTAGCCCTCGGTCGTCGTGTAGCCCGAGAAGCCTTCCTGCGGATACAAGGTCGCCAGCTCCGCATTGCTGAGATCAGCGAGCGAATGCGCATTGGGGAACGCGGGCCGGTCTTTGGGAATGCGGCAGTCGCCGAACAGCGTCGGCGTCTGGATGTTGCGCACGTTGACGGTGTTCTCCGGCGGTCCCTGGTTGTTGTTGATGACCCAGAGGCGTTCCCAGGAGGCGGTGATCCATGACGGTACGGGTGTGCTCACGCTGGCGGCTCCTTAGTGATTGCCCTGATGCGCCTGGGGCTTGCCACCCTTGGGCTGCTGCGCGTTGTTGATCAGGAACGAGTAGTCCGACGCGAACGGATTCTTCGCCGTGGCCGGTGTGCCGGCCGTGGCGGGATCGAAGATCGTGGTCTTCGTCGCCGGCTTGATCGTGGCGATGGCGGCCGACGCGTGGCAGTCGAGGCAGGTCAGGCTCTGCACGTAGGTTTCCATCGTGGTGTTCGCGACCGGCTCCTGGCTTGGGCCGGGCGACAGCTGCGGCGTCGGCAGCGGCGTGCGCGAGCCGGCGGCGATCGGCGTGTTCTGGTTCGACCACAAGGTGTTGACCAGCTCGTAGTTGAGGAACACCGAATTGGGATTCTGCGGCGCGATCACCTGCGACCAGACGTACTGGTTCAAACCGACCACGTCGTTGTTCGCGCGCGTGGGAATGTCGGTCACGCGGACGGCCTGGATCGGCGCGTTGTACGGATTCTTGCCGCCGTCGTAGGTCGACGGATTCGCGTTGACCGTGCACTTGTAGTGATCGGTGGCCGGGTTGCAGTTCGGGTTGTAGTAGGTGTACGGCGGCGTCAGCGTGCCGTTGGCGACCTGGGTCTTGCTCGGCACGTTGCGCTTGTGCTCGAACGTGGCCCAGATGAACTGCTGGCCCAATGCGGTCTTGTGGATAATGTGCAACCCCACCAGTCCGACGACGACGGTCTTGGGCTTCTGGCCCGGATACGTCACGACGGCCTTGGAAATCTTGTAGTAGGGCCAATCGGCCGCGTTGGGCAGTTCCAGCCACGCGGCCTTGGTCTCGATCGATCCGGTCGTGCCGTAGGCCGCGCTCGCGCTCGTGCCGTCCGGCAGGTTGATGCCCGGCGAGACGACGAACTTTTGCTGCACGTCGGCGTTGTACAGCTTGTTCTGCACGATGTAGTTGTATTCGTCCTCGTTCATGCGGCGCTCGTACAGCGTGAGGATGCCGCTCTGCGCCGTGAGCCACGGGCTGCCCTGCGAGGCCTGGCCGATCGCGCTGAGGTCCAGCGTCGGTTCCGGTGCGATCTCGGCCTTCATGCCGCCGAGCACCTTGATGTCCGGTATGCCGGCGTAGCCTCCGTTCCAGGGGCCGGGATCCTGCGCGTTGGCGAGGAACACCTCGTCGGATTCCTTGTAGGTTTCCCAGACCGTGGCGCGTTCGTCGTTGGTCGCGCCGAACTGGCTTGCGGGCACGGTGGTGTCGGGCTGGCCGCGCTGCGTGCCGGACGCGATCCAGTTCAGCGCGAGGAACTGCTGCCAGGCGAAGCAGTTCGCGTCGGCCTGGCGCGTGAGCGCGAAATCCTTCGGCACGGTGTAGCCGTATTGGCCCGGCGTGTTCGACACGAGGAACGGCGGCGCGAGGCAATTGCTCGTCGAGCCGCGCGCGGTCGTTGCCATCGCCGCCGGCGTGGCCGGTGTCGCGGGCGTAGCGGGTGTGGCCGGTGCCGCCTTTTCCGCCGTCGCGGCGCCGTCGTCGGCGCGGCGCGCTTCGCGGTTGCAGGCGGCCAGCGCGATCGCCGCGGCCAGCAGGCTCAGGCCGAGTATCTTTGTGGACGAGTTCATAGGGGTCTCCTCAGGCGGCAGTGCTGGAGGACGCCACGACCAGGAAGGCCGGCGCGGGAGTGAGTGACGTGGAGAACGATTGGCCGGCCGGCACGATGACGACGCCGCGCACGCCGGCAGCGGCGGTCGCGGCGACGCTGACCGACAGGTTCAAAAGCTGATTCGCGCTGGGATAGGTGTTGCCGGGCACGGCGTAGGTGACGTTGGCGGCGAAGCCGGTCACTTGCGTGGTGATGCTCGTGTCGATGCTGCCGTCGGCCTGGGTGAAGTACACCGTGGGCCATTGATCCGGCGGCAGCGGCTTTTCGCCGCTGGGCGCGGCATAGGTCAGTGCGAGCGCGACGTTCTTTTCGCCGGGATACAGCGTCGGCGGAATGATGCTGGAGTTGCTCGCCAGCGACATGGTCACGCCCGAGGGCGTGTTCACGGTCGTGCCGTAGTAGGCATTCCACACATTCTGGAAAAGTATCTGCAGCGGCTGCGCCTCGGTGACGACGGCGGGCGAGGTCACGCAGGCCAGCGCCGGAGCGGGTTGCGGCGGCGGCACGATGGGCCGGCCGAACAGAGCGATTTCCAATGTTGCCTGCACCTGCGAGCCGTACTCGATCGGTGCGCCGGCGATCGTGATGTCGCCGACGGTGAAGCTGACGCCGGCGTCGATCCAGGCCTGCGGAATCTGGAACGCCGCATGCAGGATGAAGGAGCCGGGGAAGCGGGTGCCGGTGATTTCATCCGTGATGTGTTCGAAGCCGCGGATGATGTGCCAGCAGTCGGCGGCGCTCGCGCCGGGCGGCAGTTTCGGATCGGCGGGCAATAGGTACTGCGCGAAGCTCGGCATCTGGATGTACAGGCCCGGCGGATCGGCGAGCGAGATGTTCGTGCCCGCGCCGACGGCGAGATTGATGCTCTGGCCGATGTGCGGATCGCTGTTGCGGAAGTTCTGGCCGTACTGGCCGCAGCAGATCAGCGCCTGCGGATCGGTGTTGCCCGCGCTGCGCTGCACGGTCGCGCCGGCACCGAGGCCGAGTTCGGTCTGCAGCGTGTTGGGCGTCGCCGTCAGATGCATGGCGCCGCCGCTGCGCTGCGCCGGCGTGCCGCTGCGCACGCAAAACGTGGTTGTGTTGAAGCGGTTGAGCGGGTTGTAGGCCGGGCGGTTGGTTTCGGGATCGATCACCGGCTGTCCGCTGACGGGATCGAGCAGTTGCAGATCGGCGACGCCGACGGTGACCCACTGGTCCTGCGGCGCGCCGGTGTTGAGGGCTTGCTCGTACACCGCGCAGACGCGCTCGGGGCTGACGCGCCAGAGGGTCTGGAAGTACTCGGGGTTTTCGCAAGTGAAGTCGATGCGCGTGATCTTGTTCTGCGCGTTGCGCACGACGGAGAACTCGCAGTATTCGTCGAGCCAGCCGCGCGGGCCGTAGGGGCCGAACGGCTGCAGCTGGCCGCTCCAGTCCGGCTGCGGACAGCGCGCTTCCGGAATCGGATAGCGCGACAGCTCGCCGGAGTCGGCCAATGCAAACAGTGCACTCTGCGGCAAATTGTACGGATTGGGCGGCACCTGGTTCTGGCCCAGGTACTGGATCAGGCGGTTGGGGAACGCAATCCACGCGACATCGACCGCGCCGTTGCCCTTGGGAATCGGCGTGGCAAGCGGGTTGTAGTACGCGGTCTGCGCGGCCGAAAACAGCGAGTTCCACGGGTTGCCGGTGATGGCCTGCTGCGTGAAGCCGTTGACGTTCTGGCTCCACAG
>CAMLLF010000163.1 GCA_946480705.1 uncultured Lysobacteraceae bacterium
GACACGGGCCTGATCGACGCCGACGAGCTGGCCCGCGCGAAGGCCGTCCCGCTCGGCATTTCCGAAACGCCGGGACTGCCGCGCAACCGCTTCCCGGCCTTTCTCGATCTCGTGCGCACGCAGCTCAAGCGCGACTACGACGACGCCGCGCTGCGCGGCGCAGGCCTGTCGGTGCTGACCACGCTCGTGCCGGCGACCCAGCTCGCCGCGGAGAAGGCGCTGCGCGAGAGCCTCGCCGCGCTCGGCAAGAAGCAGGACGACACGCAGGCCGCGCTCGTCGTTACCGGCGCGCGCGACGGCGAGGTGCAGGCGGTCATCGGCGACCGCGCACCCGACCAGCCGGGTTTCAACCGCGCGCTCGACGCGCGCCGGCCGATCGGTTCGCTGGTCAAGCCCTTCGTGTTCCTGACCGCGCTTGCCCAGCCGCAGCGCTATTCGCTGGCGAGCATCGTCGAGGACGCGCCGGTCAGCCTGCCGCAGCCCAACGGCAAGAACTGGATGCCGCAGAACGCGGACAAGACCGCGCACGGGCGGGTCGCGCTGATCGATGTGCTGACCAATTCGTGGAACCTGTCGACGGTGCGGCTCGGCATGCTCGTCGGCGTCGACCGCGTCCGGGCGCTCATCGAATCGTTCGGTTTTCGCGGCATCAATCCGAATCCCTCGCTGCTGCTCGGCGCGGTCGACCTGTCGCCGATCGAGGTCGCGCAGCTCTATCAGTATTTCGCCGCCGACGGGCACGCGCTGCCGGTCATCGCCGTGCGCGGCGTGCTCGATCGCGACGGCAAGCCGCTGCGGCGCTACGGCAGCAAGCCCGGCGCCGGCGACTATGTCGAAGCCGCGCGCCTCGTCACCTACGCGATGCAGCAGGTCAATCTGCGCGGCACCGCGCGCGCGGTCGGCAACGGTCCGCTCGCGACGCTCAACAGCGCGGGCAAGACCGGTACGAGCGACGACTCGCGCGACAGCTGGTACGCGGGCTTCA
Organism: uncultured Lysobacteraceae bacterium; assembly: GCA_946480705.1. The sequence goes on from CAMLLF010000163.1 coordinate 986, forward strand.
CGGCCGATCACCTGGCCGTGGTCTGGGTCGGCCGCGACGACAACAAGCCGACCGGTCTCGTCGGCGCGACCGGCGCGCTGCGCGTGTGGATGTCGCTGTTCGATGCGCTGCCGACGCGGCCGCTCGATCTGAACCTGAGCCAGGGCATCGAGCTGGCCTGGGTCAACCCGGAATCCGGGCAGCGCACCGAGGCTGATTGTCCCGGCGCGCGCCAGCTCCCGTTCGTCGCGGGCTACGTGCCGGAGCAGGAGCAAGGGTGCACAATGGAGCGTTTGCGAGAATGGTTCGGCGGCGATCCGCAATGACGCGGATGCCGTCTTCGACGGAATTTCGAGGAATTCGACGGATGGGCAGGTCAACGATGAAACGCAGCGGCGGTAAATGGCGGTGGACGGTCGCGGCGGCGGCGCTCGCGATGCTGGCCGGCTGCGGCGGCGCAGGCAGCGGCAGCGAGTCCGGCAAGAAGGGCGTGCGGCCCGACCGCGATCTCGTGCTCGCGATACGTCAGGCCGGGCAGTCGACCGCGCCGTCGAGGCGGGCGATCTCGAAGCCGCGCAGAATTTCGTCGACGCGATCGCCGCAGTCGACCGCGCGCTCAAGCTCGCGCCCGACGCACCGGAAATTCTGCAGCTCAAGGCGGAACTCTCGATCGGCCTGCACCGCTACGTCGATGCCGAAGCGCTCGCGCGGCGTTCGTTCGAGCTCGGTCCGCGATTGGGCAGCCTGTGTGCGCGCAACTGGCAGACCGTCGTGGAAACGCGCCGCGTCGCCAAGGACGAAGCCAGCTCGGCGAGCGCGAAGGCACAGGTCGCCGCGTGCAAGGTGCCGCCGCGCCAGCGGCTGTAATCGCGTGACGCACGACGTCCGCGACCTGCTCGGTGCGGAAGGACCGTTCGCGCGCGAAGTGCCCGGTTTCGCGCCGCGTGCCTCGCAGCAGGAAATGGCCGAAGCGGTCGCCGAGGCGATCGCCGAGCGCCACATCCTGATCGCCGAAGCCGGCACCGGCACGGGCAAGACCTTTGCCTACCTCGTGCCGGCCATCGTGTCGGGCAAGCGCGTCATCGTCTCGACCGGCACGAAGACGCTGCAGGACCAGCTGTTTCACCGCGACCTGCCGCGCGTGCGGCAAGTCACCGGCGCGCGCATCAAGGCCGCGCTGCTGAAGGGGCGCGCGAATTATCTGTGCCTCTACCGGCTCGATCAGACCCACAAGGACGGCCGCCTGGCGTCGCGCGAACAGGTCGCGCAACTGCAGGCGCTGCGCGCCTGGGCCGGGCGCAGCAGCAGCGGCGACCGCAACGAGATCGCCGAGGTGCCCGAGGATTCGCCGCTGTGGCCGCGCGTCACCTCGACTGCCGAAAACTGCCTCGGCGCCGACTGTCCGATGTTCAACGACTGCTTCGTGGTCAAGGCGCGGCGTGCCGCGCAGGAAGCCGACCTGGTCGTCGTCAACCATCATCTGCTGTTCGCCGATCTCGCGATCAAGCAGGAAGGCTTCGGCGAAATCCTGCCGGGCGCGAACGCGTTCGTGCTCGACGAGGCGCATCAGATTCCGGATCTCGCCGGGCAGTTTTTCTCGGTGAGTTTTTCCGCACGGCAGTTGCAGGAACTCGGCAGCGACGCCGAAGCCGAGTGTGGCTCGGTCACGGGCGCGTTCGCGGTGCTGCGCGAGCCGATCGCGAACGTGACCTCGGTGCTGCGTCGCGTGCGGCTTGCGCTCGACAAGCTGCCGCAGCGCGGCGCGTTCGCGGCGATCGAGGACGACCGTTTCGCAATGGCCGAATTGCGAGAGCTGCAGGAAGCGCTGCGCGCGCTCGAAGCCGCGCTCGCCACCCAGGCCGAACGCTCGCGCGGCCTGACCACGATGCACGAGCGCTGTCAGGGGCTCGTCGAGAAGCTCGATCAGGTGCTCGACGGTTCGGCGCGCGACTGGGTGCACTGGTACGAACTCACGAGCCAGGGTTTCTCGCTCAATGCGACGCCGCTCGATCTCGCTCCGCCGCTGCGCGCCCTGCGCCAGCAGAGCCGGGCTGCGTGGATACTGACCTCGGCGACGTTGTCGGTCGCCGGCGAGTTCGGTCATTTCGCGCGCCAGCTCGGCCTCGATGACCCGGTCACGCTGAGCCTCGCAAGTCCGTTCGACTATGCGCGCCAAGCGCTGACGTATCTGCCGCGCGGCCTGCCGGACCCGAGCGCCCCCGACTTCACCGACCGCGTCGTCGACGCGGCGCTGCCGGTGCTCCGCGCCTCGCGCGGGCGTGCGTTCCTGCTGTTCACCTCGCACCGCGCACTGCGCCGCGCGGCGGAGCGGCTGGCCTCGCAGCCTTATCCGCTGTTCGTGCAGGGCACGGCGCCGCGCCATCAACTGCTTGCGGGATTCCGCGCGGGCAACGGCGTGCTGCTCGGTGCCGCGAGTTTCTGGGAGGGCGTCGACGTCGCCGGCGAAGCGTTGTCCTGCGTCATCATCGACAAGCTGCCGTTCGCCGCACCGGACGATCCCGTGCTCGAAGCCAGGCTCGCCGCGATGCGCGACGCCGGCGGCAATCCCTTCGTCCAGTGGCAGATTCCTTCGGCGGTCATCGCGCTCAAGCAGGGCGCCGGCCGGCTCATCCGCGACGTCGACGACCGCGGCGTGCTCGTGCTCTGCGATCCGCGTCTGACGACACGTCCGTACGGAAAGCTGTTCCTGCGCAGCCTGCCGCCGTCGCCGATCACGCGCGAGCTGGGCGACGTCGACGATTTTTTCTGCGCCTGAGTTTGTCCGGACGGCGCCGCGTTGCTGCGCTCGACTGCGACTTTGGAACTAGTCAATTTCGCTGGATCGTAGGTCTTGCGGCTGAGTTCGGCAGTCGTCCGGCGGCCTCGGGAGCCTTTTTCCGGACTCTGCCGCAGCGCAGATTGTGACCTGTCCGTACCCAGTGCTATAAGAATTGTCTGGACGAATGTTGTGGCTGCCTCAGGACGGAATGCCCGGAGTTTCTCGCCACTCCGACGCACTGTCCCTTCGTCGTGATCCCGCGTTCATCCGTGCGCCGGCCGTAACTTGTCGGGTGGTCAAGTGTCGGCCGTTCTTTTCGTGTGTCTGTGTGTTGGGAGGTTTCATGGGTAAGTCGATACGCGTATCCGCACTGGCGTCGATGATCGGCGTCGTGCTGGCTGGAGGTGTGGTGAGTTCGCCGGTGGCGACCGCGCAGTCGTCCACGACGGCCGCGGCAGTGGAGAGCTACCTCATCACGTTCAACGAACCGGGCCTGCTGTATTACACCGGCGGCGCCAATTCCCTCGAAGCCACGGCTCCGTCGGTCAAGGGTCAGCGCAAGCTCGACACCAAGAGCCCGGCCGCCGTCGCCTACGGCAATTTCCTGTCCGACGTGCGCACGCAGCGCGTGCAGTCGATCTCCTCGGCCCTGGGCCGCAGCGTCACGGCGACGCATCACTACGCGATCACGCGTAACGGCATCGCTGCCGAACTGTCGGCCGCCGAAGCCAACACGATCCGCAACCTGCCCGGCGTGAAGTCGGTTCGCGCGGCCGGTTCCGAAACCCTCGACACCTACCGCGGCCCTGCCTTCATCGGCGCCGACACCGTATGGAGCGGCGTCAACGTGCCGGGCGGCTCGGGCACGCGCGGCTTCGGCGTCACCGTCGGCGTCGTCGACGGCGGCACGAACTCCGATCATCCGTCGTTCGCGAACGACGCCACCTGCGGCTTCAGCGCGGGTACGCCGAAACTGCGCAGCTTCGTCGACTGCAGCGCGACCGATGTCGGTACCGGCGCCTGCAACGGCGCGAATCCGGAAGCGACCGACGACGGCCACGGCGTGCATACCTCGAGCACGGCGGCCGGCAACACGCTGACCGCGAGTTCGGTCCCGGCGCCGGTCATCCCGGCGCCGTACACGAGCATGTCGGGCGTCGCTCCCTGTGCCTCGATCCGCCATTACAAGGCCTGCCCGGGCACGAACTGTCCGGGCGCCGACCTGCAGGCCGCGCTTGAGAACGCGATCGCCGACGGTGTCGACGTCATCAACTACTCGATCTCCGGCGGGCGCGACCATCACGAACCCCGTCGGCCAGGTCAACCACCTCGGCCCCTGGACCATGACGGTCGCCGCGTCGACGCATGACGAGAACATCCTCGCGACGGTCAGCCTGACCGGTCCGGGCACGCCGCCGGCGAACACGGTCGGCGTCGCCGCGAAGCAGGGCAGCACGACGCCGATCGGCACGGCCTTCACGAACCAGCCGATCAAGAGCTTCCCGGCGAACATCGAAGGCTGCACCGTGGGCACGCCGTTCCCGGCCGGCTACTTCACCGGTTCGGTCGCCTACGTGCGTCGCGGCACCTGCGCGTTCACCGAGAAAATCACCAATGCCATCAACGCGGGCGCGACCTTCGTGCTCGTCGGCAACAACCAGGCCGGTCCGCTGTCGATGAACACGACGGGCGTGCCCGCCGGCACGCCGGCGTACAGCGTCGTGCAGGCCCCGGGCGATGCGATCCGCGATTTCATCGCGGCGAATCCGTCGACGGCGACGATCAGCTTCGATCCGACGCAGAAGCGCGGCGACGTGCTCGCCGACTTCAGCCTGCGCGGTCCGGTTCCGGCCGCCGGCAACGTGACGAAGCCGGATATCACCGGTCCGGGCGTGCAGATCTACGCGGCACTCGCCGATCCGACTCAGTACGGCTTCCTCAGCGGTACGTCGATGTCCTCGCCGCATCTCGCCGGCTCTGCGGCGCTGGTCCGCGCCGCCAAGCCGTCCTGGACGCCGATGGAAGTCAAGTCCGCGCTCCAGATGACCGCCAAGGTGCCGGGCTTCGACGACGACGGTTCGTCGGCGTGGGATCCGGATGACGTCGGCAACGGCCGCGTCGACCTGACCAAGGCGATCAAGGCCGCGCTGACGATGAACGAGACGCACGCGAACTTCGTCGCGGCGAACCCGTCGGGCGGCTCCATCGCCGCGAAGACGCTGAACCTGCCGTCGATGCGCGATGCGGCCTGCAACGTCTCGTGCTCGTTCACGCGCACGGTCAAGAGCACGGTGGCGTCGGGCACGACCTGGACCGCGACCTACGTGCCGATGGTTGCCACCGGCGCGCCGATCGTGTCCATCACCCCGGCCAACTTCACCGTGGTCGGCGGCGGTACGCAGGCGCTGTCCATCGGCGTCAACATGGGTTACGGCGCGTCGACCGCCGTCCCGATGACCTTCGGCCACGTCGTGCTGACGCCGAGCGACAACACGCTGCCGGTCGAGCGCCTGACGCTGTCGGTCGCCGGTACGCGCGACGGCATCTTCGCGAACAACTTCGGCGAACTGGTTCCGAGCGTCACGGTCGATCAGGGCTTCGACGACATCACGGCCATCGGTGGTCTGGGCTGGCTGACCGCGAACAACAGCAGCCCGGTCGGCGGTACGTCGTGGTTCCAGGGCAATTCGACCGACGTGTTCCCGTCGCAGGCGGGTGCGCCGGATGCCTATATCGGCGCGAACTTCAACAACACCACGGGCGCCGGCACGATCTCGAACTGGCTCGTCACGCCGCAGATCACGTTCAACTCCGTGTCGTCGGTCAGCTTCTGGACCCGCGTCCCGACGCCGATCAACTTCCCGGATCGCCTTGAAGTGCGTCTGTGTCCGCCGCCGGGCACCTCGTGCACGGGTATCGCCTCCGATGCAGCGGCGCTCGCGGCGTTCCCGACCGTGCTGAAGACGATCAATCCGAACCTGACGACGAACAACGACGCCACCGGCGCGAACGGCTACCCGGGTACCTGGGCGCAGTTCACGCTCAACACGAGCAACGGCCTTCCGGTGACGGGTCAGGGGCGCATCGCGTTTCGCTACTTCGTGACTGACGGTGGCCCGTCCGGTGCCAACTCGAGCTACATCGGCATCGACACGGTCAGCATCACGGCGGGTGCGGTGAACAGCGCACCGGTTCCGAATGCAGGCGCCGGCATCACGCCGGAGAGCGTGCCGGCATCGGCGCGCAGCAAGAAGTAAGCGTCGCGACCGCCGCGGGGCGAAAGCCGGGCGGCGGCAGCGAGCGGGTCTCATCGAAAAAAGCCCGGGCATCTGCCCGGGTTTTTTTTTGGAAGGACCGCATCGCATCGTTGCGGCGATCCGTCGGCTTGGCGGACGTGCGAAATCCGCGCATAAGTTCGCGTAAGTATGGAAAATTCTTGTTTCTGGCCGTTTCTCGTCGCCAGAGTGCGCGCGTGCGCAACGATGTCACTGATTTGCCTCGGAACTGACGTGCAGGCAGCGCCTGGTGCCGCCGCCTCCGCGTGCCGTTCGTTCAACCTGCATGCACCTCCCGCCCAGTGCGAATGGGCCTGTCGGCTGAGTACGGTAGTCCGGCTGTCCGAGCGGCGTGTCATTTTTGACGACATTCGCAGCCGTTCGGCACCGTTCCGTATGTTTTCGCTGCCGCAGTGCAGATTGAGATGTTGCGCGCGTCGGTGCTATTCACCGTCCCGCGGAACGAATTTCGCGGTGGTTCCGGTCGAGTCTCCAGGCATGGACGACGGCCCGATCCCGCTGTAGCGAACCCGCGTTCTTCCGTGTGCCGGCCGGGCCTGGGCGACCAGGCATCGGCCGTTCTTTTCCTGTGCTGGGAGGTTTCATGGGCAAGTCGATTCGCGTAACGGCGCTGGCGTCGGTCATTGGCGTGGTGCTGGCAGGGGGAATGGTGAGTTTGCCGGTGGCGACCGCGCAGCCGGTCCCCCGGCCGAACGCGGCGACGGTCGACGA
>CAMLLF010000164.1 GCA_946480705.1 uncultured Lysobacteraceae bacterium
GGCGGATGAACGTCGACCCGGACCGGATCGTGATCGGCGCCGGCTCGGACGAACTGATCGCGCTGCTGATCCGCGCCTATGCGGGCCCTGGCGACGAGGTGATCACGACACCACTCACGTTCGTGGCGACGGCGAACGCAAACAGATCGTCGCCGCGTTCGAACGCCTGAACGCGAGCGCGTTCGGCGATCTCTGGATCACGCGCTCGGCCGACGGCGGCGCGAACTGGTCGACGCCGGCCCCGATCGTCGCAACGAGCGCGAACGAGCGGCATCCGGCGCTGCTGCAACTGCCGAACGGGTCGTTCCTGCTGTTCTATCTCAAGGGCACCGGCGCGACGTCGACCTACCGGCTGTATCGCGCGACCTCGCCCGACGGCGCGACCTTCACGGAACACGGCCAGCTGGCACTCGGCTGGGCCACCGGCGGCGAAGTGAACCCGCACGTGATCCGCCATCCCGACGGCACGCTGACGATGACCTACCAGCGCCTCGGCAGCGGCAGCTACGTGGCGCAGTCCGCCGACGACGGCGCGACCTGGGACCAGCTCAAGACCGTGCTCGCGTCCGGCAGCCAGCTGCCGCGCATCGCGTTTCGCGCGAGCGACGCACGCTATCTCGCGACCTATCAGGTCGGCTCGTCCTCGCTCGACGTGTTCGCCAAGACCACGACCGACGTGCGCGACTGGAGCGCCGCGCCGGCCACGCTCGAAAGCGACGGCGACAACCACGACTCGCTGCCAGTCGTGATGCCCGACGACCGCTTCGCCGTGTTCTACATCCACGCCGACGGCAGCCAGTACGACATCTACTCGCGCCGCTCGGCCGACGGCGTCGCGTTCGAACCCGCGCTGCCGCAGGAAATCAGCGCCGGCGCCAGCGACGTCGAGCCGCACCCGCTGGTCGGCGATTCGGCCTCGACGGTCGATCTGTACTGGGGCCGCGAGGCGCCGGCCGGCTCCGGCGACTACGACATCGTGCATCGCAGCAACGCCGTCGTCGCCGACGCGATCTTCGCCGGCCGGTTCGACTAGCCGGCGCCGGCCTCGCAAAAACTTCTCCATAGCTTGCGTAGTGCACAGGCATACTTGTGCACGCCCGCCGGCCGGCAACTGTTCGTCACGCTGCCTGCACTATCGTACGGTCGCACGGTTGCTAGAATCGGGCCGCCCCTCAGGGACACTTCCGACGGCATCCGGAGCGGAGATGAATGCGGGCATCGACATCGGCCTGATCGGCAGTGCCGCCATGATCCGCGCCGCCAGCGGTCTCGTGCGCAGCAGCGGACGGCTGCTCGCGCTGGGCGACCTCAGGACGGCGCTGCGCGCGCTTCCGGCCGTCGCCTGCGACCTGCTGCTCGTCGAGGCCGCCGATCCGACCTCGCCCGACTATGCCGATCTCGGCGATATCGCGCCGAACACCGCGTGGATCGCGCTCGACCACGGCGACGACGTCACGCGCGGCCGGCGCTGGATCGAGATCGGCGCGTCGGCCTGGCTGTCGCTGCCGACGCTCGACGCCGCCACGCTGCAGCGCGTCATCGCGCAGACGCTCGCGCTGCGTGCCGGCGTCAACGCGATGCGGCTGCAGCGCGACGACCTGCAGGCGGTGTTCGACTACGCGCCGCTGCCGATGTGGGTCTACGACCGCGTGACGCTGCGTTTTCTCGCGGTCAACGACGCGGCGATCCGCAGCTACGGCTGGTCGCGCGAGGAATTCCTGCGCATGACGCTGTATGACATCCGTCCTGCCGAAGACCACGCGTCGCTGCAGAACGCGCTGAGCCAGCGCGACACCGACTTCGAAAGCACCGAGGTCTGGCGCCACCGCAGCGCCGACGGCCGCGTGTTCCTCGTCGAGCTGACCTCGCGCGAGCTGCGCTACGCCGGCCGCGAGGCGCGCCTGGTCATGGCGCGCGACGTCACCGTCGAGCGCCAGGCCATCAAGACGATCGAGACCAGCGAGCGGCGCTTCCGCGACCTGTTCGAGCAGAGCCTCGGCCTGATCTGTACGCACGACTTCGACGGCGTGCTGCTGTCGATCAATCCGGCCGCCGCGAACGCGCTGGGCTATCGCGTCGTCGAGCTCGTCGGCCGCTCGATGCTCGACGTCGTGCCGCCGCCGCTGCATTCGCACTTTCTCGAATACCTGCGCCGCATCGCGCGCCACGACGCCGACTCGGGCCTGTTCTACATCCAGCACCGGGACGGCAGCCAGCGCGTCTGGGAATACAACAACCGCGTGCTGCACGACGAGCACGGCGCGCCGTTCGTCATGGGCTACGCGCTCGACATCACCGACCGGCGTCTCTACGAACACCGGCTGCGCGAACAGCAGGCCGAGCTCGAAGCGGTCAACGACGCCTCGCCGATCGGCCTGTTCCGCGCCGACCTCGGCGGCGCGTTCCGCTACGTCAACCGCGCCTTCGAGCGCATGTCCGGCCAGCGCAGCGACGAGGCTGCCGGCGACGGCTGGCTCGACGCCGTGCATCCCGACGACCGCGAGCGCGTCGCCGACGCCTGGCGCAGCGCGGTCGCGGCGCGCGCGCGCTTCCAGTCGCGGCACCGCCTGCGTCCGGACAGCGGCCAGACCGTCTGGGTATCGGCGCTCGCCGCGCCGCTCGTCGTCGAGGGCGAGATGACCGGCTACACCGGCAGCGTCGAGGACGTGACCGCGCGGCATCTCGCCGAGGAACAGCTGCGCCGCAACGAACAGCGCCTGCGCACGATCGCCGACGCGATGCCCGCGATGATCGCCTACGTCGATGCGGGCCTGCGCTTCCAGTTCGCGAACGCCGCCTACGAACAGGTCTACGGCGACGAGCGCGGCCGCATCGTCGGCCGCCACGCGCGCAGCGTGCTCGACGATGCGACCTACCGCCGCCGCGAGCCGTACCTGAAGCAGGCGCTGGCCGGCCAGCGCGTCGTGTTCGAGGACGAGGAACGCCGCGGCGGCAACTACACCTGCCTGGAGATCACCTATATCCCGCAATGGGACGACGAGCGCCGGCAGGTGCTCGGCATCCATGCGATGGCGCAGGACATCACGCGCAAGAAAGTCGAGGAGCAGCGCTGGATCCAGGCCGCCGAGCAGGACAGCCTGACCGGACTCGCCAACCGCGCCGGCTTTCTCGTGCGCCTCGAACGCGCGCTCGTGCGCAGCCGCGACCAGCACTCGATGCTCGTCGTGATGTATCTCGACATCGACCGCTTCAAGCAGGTCAACGACACGCACGGCCACGCGGTCGGCGACACCGTGCTGCGGATCTTCGCCGAGCGCCTCGCGAGCGTGCTGCGGCCCTCGGACATCATCGGCCGCCTGGGCGGGGACGAATTCACCGTGATCATCGAAGGCATGCGCCGCTCGCAGTACGCGGCGGCCGCGGCGGCGAAGATCGTCGCCGCGATGCGCAAGCCGTTCGTGATCCCGGATCACGACCTCTCGCTCGCGCTGAGCACCAGCGTCGGCGTCGCCGTGGCCCAGAACGACGCCGCCATGACGGCGGCGGAACTGCTGTCGATGGCCGACGCGGCGCTCTACGAGACCAAGTCGGCGGGCCGCGACGGCTATCGCGTGCGCATGACCGAGAATGCGGCATAGCGGCTCGCTGGCGCGCGGCGAATGCTCTTCACGCGCCGCGCAGATCGGCGAACCAGTCCCTGGCCTGATACCACCAGTAGCTTGCCTGCGCGCCGAGAAAACCGAACGGGCGCATCGCGGAGACGAGACCGTAAGGTGCGAAGCGCTGCCACGCCGTGTCGTCGTTGGCGATCGCGGCGGCCAACAGTTCGCCGGCGACCGTCGTCGGCGCGACGCCGTGGCCCCCGAACGCCTGGGCGAACCAGATGCCATTCGGTTTGCGGCCGATCTGCGGCATCTGGTGGCGCGCATAGCTCATGAGACCCGACCAGGCGAAGTCGATGTGCACGCCGGCGAGCTGCGGATACACCTTCAGGAGGTCGCGATACAGCAGGTCGCGCACGCGCCCGGGCGCGCGGTCGCGGATCGAGATGCGCCCGCCCCAGAGCAGGCGCGAGTCCGGCAGCGGCCGGTAGTAGTCGAACGCGAAGCGCGTGTCGTAGACCGCGGCGCGCGTGTTGATGCATTCGCGCAGGCGCGGGCCCAGCGGCTCGGTGACCATGACGTACGTGGCGATCGGCAGGATCGCGCGGTCGACCTGCGGATCGAGTCCGGCGAGATAGCCGCCGCAGCAGAGCACGACGTGTTCGGCTTCGATTTCGCCGCCGGTCGTGCGCATGCGCCAGCCTTCGCCATGGCGCTCGACCGACTGCACCGGCGAGTGTTCGTGTACGGCAACACCCTTCTGCGACGCGGCCTGTGCGAGGCCGATCGCATAGTTCAGCGGATGCAGGTGCACGGCGTCGCGCTCCCAGAGCGCGTCGCCGTAGCGTTCGCTGCGCAGCAGCTCGCGCACCGTCGCACGAGGCACCCAGTCCCACTGCACGCCGAAATTTTCCGCGAGGAACCGCTGGCGCTCGCGCAGCACGCCGGGATCGCTGAACCAGTTGGCCCAGATCACGCCTTCGTCGACCATCGCACACGGAATGCGGTATTTGCCGACGCGCGAGCGGATCAGCTGCACGCCGCCGAGCGTGCTCAGGAACAGCGCCTTCGCACCGTCGACGCCGAGCTGGCGCACGAGCGAGGCTTCACCGAGCGAATAGCCGGCGAACACGAAGCCGCCGTTGCGTCCCGACGCGCCGAAACCGACCGTTTCGGCTTCGAGCAGCGCGACGTCGCCGACGCCGCGTTCGGCGAGTCCGAGCGCCGTGTTGAGTCCCGCATAGCCGCCGCCGATCACGACCACGCGCTTGGCATGCCGGCCCGCAAGCGGCGCGAAGCCGCCGTAGGCCGTCGCCGTCGCGCGGTAGTAGCTGGCCGGCAGTTCGGTCATTGCGCGCGCGTTTCCTTGGACAGGCCGTCGACTTCGAGGCCGACCTGCAGCCAGCCGAGACTGAGGCCGATGCGCTCCGCGTCGGGATCGCCCCAGACGTAGCTCAGCATCTTGCCGGTCGCGTCTTCGATCACGGCAAGACGCAACACCTCGGCGTTGCTCTCGCGATAGGTCAGGCGCGCAAGTTCGAGCGAATAGCCCGACGCGGCGCCGTCGCGGTATTTCAGCGCGACGCGGCCGCCCTCGGTGTGCAGGCGCAGGTCGCGGCGCAGGTGCCAGTCGTTGTTGTCGGGCGAGGCCTTCATGCCGCCGCCGTTGAGCGCATCCCAGCCGGTGAACCAGCGCACGCGCTGCGACAGCGTCGCCGCATCGATGCCGCGCGCCTGATCGGCGACGGTGACGACGCGCAGGCGGTCGTTGACGAGTTCGAAGCGCAGCGGCAGCAGTGCGGCGGTCGCGCCGATTCCCGGCAGCAGCGCGCTGCAGGCCGACGGATCGGCGGCGAACGCGAGCCCGTTGCGCGACGCGGCGGCCTTCAGCGTGCAGGCTTGCAGCGGCGCCCACGACTTGTCGTCGATGCGCACGCTCTTGCCGGGGTTCTGGAACACCGCCTCGGCCTCGGCCGACAGCGGGCGATACGGTACGAATCCATTTTTCTCATTGACGAGAAGCCAGCGCGCTTCCTGCACCGGCGTCGTGTCGGGCAGCACGAGACGCCAGAGCAGCTGGCCGCGGTCGCCGCCCGGGTGGCTGATCCAGTGATGGATCGCGGGCGCCGCATTCGTCGCGGGCGCCTGCTTGCCGCCGGCCGAGGCGGTCCAGCGCTCGGCATGATTGTCGTATTCGCCGGCGAGTTCCTGCGGAACGGCGACGGCTTCGGCCGTCGGGCGCGCCGGCAGGGCGCCGCAGGCAGTCAGCAGCATTGCGGCGGCCGCCGCAAGGCACAAAGAATGGCGCATGTGTCCTCTCCAGAACCGTTGATGCAACCCTACACGCGATCCAGAGCCTGGGCGAGATCGGCGATGAGCACGTCGGCGTCCTCGAGCCCGATCGACAGGCGCACGAGATTGACCGGCACCTGGCCCGAACGCGGCGCGGCGACGTTGGTATCCGGCGGATAGACGGCCGCGACCGGAAACAGCAGCGATTCGTAGCCGCCCCAGGAGACGGTCATCAGGAACCGCTGCAGCGCATCGCAGAAACGCTCGACGGCCAGCGTGCTGTCGCAGCGGATCGCAAACGACAGCAGTCCGCTCGCGCCGGCGGTCTGCCGCTCGGCGAGTGCGAACTGCGGGTCGTCGGCGTCGTGCGGATACCAGACGCGCTCGACTTTCGGATGCGCCTTCAGGAACGCGACGACGGCCTGCGTCGTCGCGGCGATCTGGCGCAGGCGGATCGGCAGCGTGCGCAACCCGCGGATCATGAGCCACGCGTCGTGCGGCGACAGCATCGCGCCGAGCGTCATGTACGGCCCGTCGAAGACTTCGCGGATCAGCGTCTTGCTGCCGCAGAGCACGCCCGCGACGACGTCGCTGTGACCGTTGAGGTATTTCGTCGCCGAATGCGCGACGAGATCGATGCCGAGCGCGATCGCGTGCTGGTTCAGCGGCGTCGCGTAGCTGTTGTCGAGCAGCGTGCGGACGCCGCGCGCGCGCGCGAGCGCGGCGACCGCGGCGAGATCCTGCTGCTCGTAGGTCATCGTGTTCGGACTTTCGAGCACGATGAGCCGCGTCTGCGGCGTCAGCGCCGCTTCGATCGCGGCCGTGGCGCGCGCATCGACGAAGCTGTGCGCGACGCCGAAGCGGCCGAGGAAATCGCGCACGAGGCTGCGCGTCCACGAATACGGCTTCTGCACGCAGACGACGTGATCGCCGCTGCGCAGTCCGGCGATCACGCCGGCCGCGATCGCCGCAGCGCCCGAGCCGAACAGCAGCGCGTCTTCGGCGCCTTCGAGCGCGGCGAGCTTCTTGCGCAGGATCTCGACGGTCGGGTTGTTGCCGCGCGTGTACAACGTGGAGTCGAGTTCGTCGGCGAAGCCCGCGCGCATGGCCGCGACCGATTCGAACGCGAAGATGGAGCTCTGGTAGACCGGCGGCGCGACTGCGCCGCGATGGCGCGCGCGATCCTCCTCACCGAGGTGATTGAGGATGTAGCTGAGATCGTGCTGCTGCATCGCCGCGGCTCCCTGCCCTGCCCGGTCCGGCTATTTCGTCGCGACGAATTCGCGCGTCGCCGCAGCGAGCGCCGGATCCTGCAGCGCGAAGTGCATCGTCGCCTTGACGAGACCGAGCTTGTTGCCGCAGTCGAAGCGCTCGCCCTCGAAGCGGTAGGCGAGCACGCGCTCCTGCTTGAGCAGCGCGTCGATCGCGTCGGTCAGCTGGATTTCTCCGCCGGCGCCGGGCTTCGTCGATTCGAGCAGCGAGAAGATGCGGCCGGGCAGCACGTAGCGGCCGACGACGGCGAGGTTCGACGGCGCCTCCTCGGGCTTGGGCTTCTCGACCATGAGCCTGATCAGCGCGGCGCGCTCGTTGATCGCCTGCGCGTCGACGATGCCGTATTTGTTGGTCTGCTCGCGCGGCACCTCTTCCACGGCGATCACGCCGGAGTTCTCGAACGCGCTGCGCGACATGGTCGAGTCGCAGCGACGGCTGCTCGAGTCGGCATTCGGGCTGCGGCGGCTGCACGCGGTGGTCGGCGCGGTACAGGCCCTGCCCGGCCGGCGGAGCCGGCGCGTTCAAAGCTGCGCTGAGGTGCGCGTGCGCGACGGCCCGCCGAGCGAGAAGTTGTCCTGCGTGCCGCCGTAGA